>JBFLZA010000930.1:0-2786 GCA_040756535.1 Cyanobacteriota bacterium | reverse complement strand
GCAGTCCAGGCTTGCCAGAACGCTCGGTAACAAGATTGCTGAATTAAGTCTTTTAAGAATATTCAAGAAACGCCATGTCTAATAGTCTTGGTCTTATCAGTGCTGCTTCTATCCATGAGTCTGCCCAATTTACTCTGAATGAAGCGAAGTCAATTGCACAACAGTCCCTCAGTAAAATTGCATCTAGTAAAGATTTCGCTATAAAGTTTGCGATCGCATTTGGTGACAGTTTCGATGCGGCAACAGTAGAAGACTTGCGTCAGGAATGGCTCGCAGGAGACTTTGGTTCACTTCCTACGATCGAATTTCGTTCCGCAGCAGAGATTAACGGAGCTAATGGCGCGTTTTCTGCGGATACTAATACGATTTATTTGTCAAGGGAATATGTTGAACAGAATGGATCGGATGTGAGTGCGATCGCGAATGTTCTTTTAGAGGAGATTGGACACTCTGTAGATTCGCGAATTAATGTAACCGATGCACCGGGGGACGAAGGAGCTATTTTTTCAGCTTTAGCTCAAGGCGTACAGATAGATGCACCAACACTTCAGACATTAAAGGCTGAAGATGACAAAGCGACAATCACCTTAGATGGTCAAGTTATTCAAATAGAACAAGCTGAACCTGCTTTGACCCAGGTAATTTCACGTTTAGACGAGATGGTTGCAGGTCTAGATAAGTACCTGGATACCCTCCAATCTCTCATTAAAAGCGAAGTTTTCTTTAAAAATAATCTACCGCTTTTAGGCGATAAACTCACGCAAGTAGACAAATTTATTGACAATTTAGAGAAAGTCAATACAGCAGTAAGTGTCCTGCAAAAGGCAGTCGATGACCTTCAGAAGATAGGGGAGCCAACATCAGAGGATATTCAAAATATTCTGTTCAATGCGCTTGGAACAGGAGCCAATGAACTTAAACTCCTTCAAGACTTGAATGGAGATAATAAGATTACCAAGGAAGACATCATTGTAAATGATGAGGTCAAGCTTAAATTAAGATTAAGTGATTCAGATACATACGAAATTCCATTCGCCGATGCCTTGGGGCTACCAGGACTCAAACTTAGTATTGATGGCGAAGCTAAGGTTGACCTTACCTTTAATTCCGATTTTACTTTCGGTGTCCATAAGGATAATGGGTTTTTCCTGGATACATCAACTAAAGATGAACTGAGCATTGGAGTGAAGGCTGCGCTACCTAGTTCGGGTGCAACAGGCGATCTAGGATATCTCCAGCTTGGTATAACCGACAAAGGAAGCAACTTTAATAGCACTTTCTCTATTGACCTGAATGACGCAAATAAAGACAACCAGCTAACAGCTTCAGAAATTAACACCAAGCTAACGGGTGGCGCAGACATTAAGCTGCATCTAGTCAGTGGCTTTAACGACTTTAAAGTGCTGCCGAAAATTCATACTGATTTCAACCTGAACTGGTCTCTGGATAATCCCACGGCAGCGCCTAAAGTTGCATTTAATAATGTACAACTAGATTTAGGCTCGTTTTTTAATGACTTTGCCCGTCCAATTCTAGACAAAATTCAGCAAGTAACTAAGCCACTAAAGCCACTGACTGATGCCCTTACTGCTGAAATTCCGCTGTTTAAAAAAATCGGAAGCGCAGCTAATTTTCTGGATTTCGATACGGATGGCAAGATTACTCTGTTAGATCTGGCTAAAGCTTACAATCCGAGCTTAAAAACCGAATTCATCTCTGCTGCTGCTGAGATCATTAACTTGGCTAATAATATTCCAACGAGTGACCTCTTAATTTCTCTAGGCAGCTTTGATCTCGGTGGTGTTGATGTAGGAGCAACAGGCTTTGACCTGAGTAGCGTAACGCCTAATATCACTGGAAGTGCTGCTAACGCCACTGACCAAATTCCGGACGGAGCAGCGAAAAATTTTATCACCAAACTTAACACCATCCCTGGGGGAGGTTTTCAGTTTCCAATTCTGAATAAACCAGAAACAGCTTTCAACCTACTCTTGGGTAAATCAGTTGATCTGTTCACCTATGATATGCCAACGCTAGAGGTGGGTTTCAAGTTCGAGGAGTTCTTCTCAATCATTGGACCACTAGGAGCAACTATCAAAGGAAATGTAGGAGCCAAAGTTGACCTTGCATTTGGCTACGACACTTATGGACTACAACTGTTCAAAGACAGCAAAAAAACATCTGACATTTTTGATGGCTTTTATGTGAGTGATCATCGCGCTAACCCAGACGGAACGGGAAAGGATGCCCCTGAAGCCACACTGAGTGCTAGCCTTAGAGCTTTTGGTGCGTTGGAGCTTGCTGCTGCAAGAGGCGGAGTGGGAGGCGGAATTTATGCAAATATGTTTGCCGACCTCGTGGATGGTGGTGAAAGCGAAGGCAAAAGCGACGGTGAAATCCGCCCTTCTGAATTCAGTGCAGCTTTTTCAAGCAATCCTGCTAGTTTATTCAACTTATACGGCGAACTAACGGCTGGTCTCGAGGCTTACGCCGAAGTGGGATGGCCGGATAAAAAGTTTTTGGGGAAAAGCTTGGGTGAACGATGGACTTGGGAAAGTCCCAAAGTGGTTCTTGCTACTTTTGGCACAAAGAGTGAGTCAACAGCACCTCCACCACCTCCAATCTTGGCAACAAATTTGGGCGGTGGCACACTGCGGCTGAATATGGGGCCAAATGCAGGTGATCGCAAAACCTTTGATACAAAGGATGGAGCTGAAACGTTTACCGTTGCTTTCAAAAATGGGTCAACTGTCACTGTTACTGCCTTTGGTTTCACCCAAGATTAC
>JBFLZA010000929.1:0-2788 GCA_040756535.1 Cyanobacteriota bacterium | reverse complement strand
GTCAAAATATCTTCAAGGGCTTTTTCTTTAGCCTTTCATCGGAGAATTTTGGGAAACTGTGGCAGCTGTAGTTGCTCATCTCCTGGCTCTTCGCGTCTGCTAGTGAGCGCTTGATATTCTTTCTCCCTAAAAAAACCTCCTAAAAGTTGAACGTCTTAGCGCCACTTACAAAATTAGTTTTGATAGCCTTTTTTTGAGACTCTCGCTAGAGAATACACGTAAGTATTGACTCGGTAATGGTAAAGCATTTGTTGCTAGAAACATAGGGACAGGTTCAAAAGCCATCTGCACGAATGCTCAACTTCGACTCACTACGCTAACGTCCTTCTTCTCTGGCTAGAGTGACAAAGGCTACAGTTGACCTGCTTATAAGCTCACCGTCATTCATTCTTCCTGCCCAACTTCCTTATAGGAATGGTTTCAGGACTCATTTTAGGCAACTTAAATGCAAATTAGCTTAATCTTTGCCAACGGCAGATCAAGCACGAACACACGAACAGCCGATCGCGTAAACCTTGCTCGGCAGCATGATTAAAAGGTCACTACCTGTAAGCAATTCTTGTCATAGCCTCGCTGTCTGCTAACAAATTTCCTAAAACTTCTGTTGAGTGCGTCTTCTAGGAAAATGACGAGTTTAAATCTGAAATTGTTCCTTTGGCAGCCGTTTAGGGAACTGTATAACTGTAATTTGTAGCGATTTGTTAGTCCAGCAGCTAGGAAATTTCCTCAATCTCCGGTGGAGTATGCCTTCTAAGAAAATGACGAGTTTGAGCTTGTCATTGTTCCATGGGTAGGGATTTAGGGAATTCTATAACTATAGCCCCTAAGATTTAAGCGGGGCTTTAGAGACTAGGAGCATCTACATAAGGAGCATCTACCAATGTTGTCCTTCTTGTTGCACTAAGCTCTCTATCACTCACATGAAAAAACTGAAAGTTATTATGCTCGGCCCCAGCTTAAAGGAAAAGGGCGGAATGGGGTCAGTAGGAACCCTTATCCAGAATACAGCTCCGGCTGGTGTTCAAATACAGCACATTTCTACATGGGATGGGGAACCAAGCAGACAATCAAGCGTACATCGATTAAAGGTGTTTATAGGGGCGCTAATAGTCTTCCTGTGGAAGCTGTTAAAAGGTGAAGTTGATGTCGTTCACATTCATCTTGCGGAAAGAGGCAGCGCTTTGCGAAAGGCGATCATAACTCTTATCGCCATGGCATTTCGTAAGCCTGTATTTATGCATGCTCATGGCTGTGAGTTTCATGCCTTTCATGGTCAGCTCCGTCCACGAATTAAGCAAGTACTCAATTGGGTATTGCAACAATCAACCTATTTGATTGCCTTGTCAGAAAGTTGGAAAGATTACTACGTAACTAATTGTGGTTTGAGAGCAGAACAGGTAGTAGTGCTTCCTAATCCAGTAGAGATTCCTAAAAACGTTCCTGATCGTGCCGACTCCCACAAGAAGATTAATATTGTTTTTCTAGGACGCATTGGTAAACGGAAGGGAGTATACGATTTGCTGCAAGCATTTGCCAAGCTTGCTCCTGAGCATCGGGAAAAAGCAGAAGTCATTCTGGCAGGGATTGGAGAAATGGAGAAGGCACAAAGCTTGGCAGAAAGCCTAGATATCCAGCAACACGTTAAATTCCCCGGTTGGGTAGATCCAAAATTGCGTAATCAGTTGTTGTTCAAGGCTGATGTATTCGTACTGCCTTCCTATAATGAAGGTCTTCCTATGGCATTACTTGAGGCGATGAGCTGGGGACTACCGGTAATTACTACGCCAGTAGGAGGCATTCCTGAGGTGATTACTGACAAAGAGAATGGTTTGTTAGTAAACCCAGGTGATGTGCAGCAACTATCACAAGCGTTGCAGTCTTTAATTACTAGTCAGTCTTTAAGGCTTAACCTAGGAAGTGCGGCTAGGCAACGAGTTGCTCCCCTCGATGTAAAACTCTACAGTCAATCTCTGTTCGAGCTATATTGCTCAGCAGTGAAAACTAATAAAAAGCCGGATATTGAGCCTTCGCTGCCACCTGTAGTCACAACCAGTCGGTGTCGATAGCAAAAGAGAGTTTTCGACGCGGTGATTTTGGGAAAAAGCTCTCCGCGTCTTCCTCAACCCACAGCTTATTACTCAATCTTTAGCTGGCTCAATGTACTAGATAATTCTCCCTTGTTTTGAGGTTTCATGGAATACAAAGAGTATCCAGAAGACATAGACTTTCAGAAATATTGGCTGATTCTGAAACGGCATTGGCTACCAGGGACGGTTGTCTGGGGCACTACTATCGCGTTAGCTGCCTTCATAGGACTTTCAGAAAAACCTACTTATGAAGCATCGGGCAAGCTTCGGTTTAAGAAGCAAAATACCACTTCTGCTTTAGTCACAGAGGCTGGTGAAAAGATTGGTCAGTTGGATGCTTTGAATAGTAAAGATACACCGCTAGATACAGAGGCAGAGGTGCTAAAATCCGCACCAATTGTGAATCAGACAATAGCGGCATTGAATCTGAAAAACGATAAGGGAAAACCAGTATCCTATGAAAGTTTTCTTAAGAAGCTGGAGGTAAAAACTGTCCGAGGCACAGATGTCTTGAGCATTTCCTATGAAAGCGGCGCTCGCGAAGAGGCGATCGCAGTAGTAAACAAGCTCATGCAAATCTATCTCAAGAGTAATATTCAGTCTAACCGGGCTGAGGCTGCTGCTGCTGGAAATTTTATCAAAGAACAGTTACCGAAAGTTGAGGAGGCTGTTCGTAAAGCTGACGCAGAGTTACGTCTCTT
>JBFLZA010000928.1:0-2804 GCA_040756535.1 Cyanobacteriota bacterium | reverse complement strand
AAGTAAGTGACATTCCCAATCCCGCCAATATTTTGAACACATCGGTTCTTGTCGGGCTGGCTCAATAAATAGGCATCTATCCCTGAAACCATTGGGGCACCCTGTCCACCGGCAGCAATATCCGCTGCCCGGAAATTACTCACCGTGGGAATGCCCGTCAGGTGGGCAATCAAGGCACCCCGACCTAATTGCAGGCTGTAACCTAAAGGAGTGCTGAGGATAGAGGACTGAGGACTGAGTGAAGGATCGGGGACTGAGGACTGAGGACTGAGTGAAGGATCGAGGATAAAAGATGAATTCTCTTCTTTTCCCTCTCTCCCCTGCTCTGTGGGCGGGCGATGAAAAACGGTTTGTCCGTGAGAGCCAATTAAGTCGGCTGAATCGTTGCCGTTTTGAATGTTGTGGGCGGCTTGGGCGAAGGTGTAAGCGATCGCATCATCTAATTGGGCAAATTCTTCCATTGACAAGGGTGCCCCGCCACAAACTTCTAGAATTTGCTTTGAGAGCGCATCTGGATAAGGATAGGTGGCTCCTGCTAGCAGAGTCACTTTTATATCCAAGTCTTTACCAGTAATCTCTACTAAAGCGGCGTCAATGCCATCTACCGACGTGCCGCTAATTAAACCAATTACACGCATAATTCAGAGAAATTAAAAATTATAAGGGAACGCAAGGAGCGCGATCGCAGCATCTCCACCCAGTCCCTAACGAATCAGGCAAAGATATTCCGTAGTTTAACTTGGGAACAATCAATATATCTGCAAGAGTGTAGGTCTAGACAGTCTCTAAAGTAAGCGATCGCATTGTTCTTGCTGGCACTATTGTCAATATCGTTGTTGGGGGGTTGACAGTCTGGCAACATTTCTTTGGAACAGCATACATCAGCAAATAAAAAAAGATTGATTACCTGCACGTTAGAATTTTGTAGAAGAAAACAGTATAAAAATCATTCATAAGTCTGTATATTAGCAAGTTTCTATGACATCAACAGAAACACCATTTCCCAGTGGTTTTACCCTTCCCGACCATACTCAATTGCCAGAGTCCGATGGCACATTTGTGAAAAACTTTCAAGAACCGCCCCAAGGCGATCTGCTGACTCACTGTATAGAACCAGTTTTGCAGCAAATTCATCCCGATGGACAATACTGTATCGGTCGGGATAGCGGGATATATTGGCGGATAACAGATCCGCCGGAAAGAGGAGCAGAAGCACCAGACTGGTTTTATGTGCCGAATGTCCCGCCGACTTTGAACGGTCAATACCGACGTTCTTACGTCTTGTGGCAAGAATACGTTGCGCCGCTGATTGTATTGGAGTTTGTCTCTGGGGACGGTTCAGAAGAACGAGACAGAACGCCGATAACTGGCAAGTTTTGGGTTTACGAGCAGGCAATTCGCGTTCCCTTCTATGGCATCTATGAAGTCAATCTGGCACGAGTGGAAGTGTACCAATTAATTAACGGGCGCTATCAAATGATGCAGCCTAACGAGCGCGGACACTATCCCATCGAGCCTTTAGGGGTAGAGTTAGGCATTTGGCAGGGACGATACACAAATATGGAATTTCCCTGGTTGCGCTGGTGGGATGCTCAGGGAAACTTGCTGCTAGATGGTACGGAAATCGCACAGCTTGCAGAAGAACGCGCTGAGCGCTTGGCAGAACGCTTGAGGGCAATGGGCATTAATCCGGATGAATTAGCTTAAGAGCAGGTAGGCAAGAAACCCGGTTTTTCTTGCAAGGTTTCTGGGTGCGATTGTTCTCGGAAACTCAGTTCAGCTTTCTTGATTTAAGAATAAATTATGCTTAGTTACTGAGTATAAGCACAGCGCCCCAACCCAGTACCTAAAGAATCAGGTAAAGATATTCTGTGGTGCGATCTGGGAACAATAAGTGTGTAATCAAGACTCAAGGGTTCTTACAAGTGGCTAAAGCTCAACAAGCAATTGAATCTATTGGTCTCTGGGTTGGGATGTTTGCGAGTATTGCAACCATCATTGCGACAATTTTTGGGATACTGATTCCTTTGAATGGAGCGGTCGCGGTCACAAATATTGCAGAGACTAGCAGTTGTCATGGATTCTTAGTTGACGACCCACCACCTTATGTGCTGGCACACAAAATTCCCAGCGATAAGGAAAAAGATTATTTAGAGGACAAAATTAACTGCAATCGCGATCAAATCCAGAAGCACCCCAACGATGCAGTTGCCTACACAAATATAGGGGAAGCAGATCGGCGCTTGGGCGATTTTGAAGCCGCTCGTAAAGCTCACCAAAAAGCCCTAACGTTAAATCCAGATTTGCAAAGAGCCAAAATAGGGCTGGCGCTAGTAGAGCAAGACTTAAACAATACACTAGCAGCTAATAACGCTATTCAAGATGCGTTAGCTCAGAAGAAAAATGCGATCGCTTACCTGTACCAAGGCGCTATTCTTGATATGCAAAACGACCTCAAGGGTGCAAAAGCAGCTTGGCTACAAGCCAAAATGCTAGATCCAATGGTTCAAAGGTTTATCACTAATCGGAATGGGCATTTATTCAATCTCAAAATAAATTGGCACGGGTTCTCAACCGATAAGGTTAGCTAGAAGAAGCAAGCACTTAGTATATACAAGCCATTCCCATCGATCCCCATCAGTCGGGGCAATTTAAATTGCTCCGACAATCTCCTAAGCATTACATCAAATTCAGCGGGTCAACATCTATTGTCAAGCTAACTGAGGAAGGACAGAGGAGGCGCAACTCGTTGAAATCTGGTAATTCTGGCAGCGAATCAGGCGCAAACTTGAGCATAATCTGCC
>JBFLZA010000927.1:0-2820 GCA_040756535.1 Cyanobacteriota bacterium | reverse complement strand
TTCACTTCCGACTTCCGACTTCTGACTTCCGACTTCAACCTTGTATCTTGTTATAAGCTTCACAAATGGGGAAAACAACAGAGGAAATACTTAGCAGGGAACTATTTTGTAAATAGTTGCAAGCACAAGCCTGACTAAGGGTGAAAGTTCAGGAATTATACGCAGATATATAAATTGTTGAGAATACTTGAAACCAGGGTTTCCCCTGGTTTTGTGCATTCAGTGGTAATGCGGGGGCGATCGCAATGATTGCCCGCTACCATAGACTGCAAGCGCGTGGACGCCAAGTCAATTATAGACTCGGTGCGTTATGGAATCTATTAAACAAACTACTGCTAAGTATTTAGCGGCACTAAAAGCGCAAAATATTTTTTGCTTTTTTGTATTATCTAAAAGCCAGCAACCTCTGCGGTGCGAGGTGATTTGTGAAGTCTGAAACTATCCAATCAATTACACCCCTATTCCTTGGCGTAATTGCCGGGGCAATAGCGATCGCTGCAATCTTTGCACCAGATATGACAGACGTCAGTCGAGCGGCAGCATTTGGATTTGCTAACGCTGCGATCGCTGGAGCATCGGGCCTTGCTCAAAACAAAAGCAGCGACTCTGCTACAGTTCAAGGAAAAAACGTATCTATTGAGTCAATACAAAAGGAAGAATAAAGTCGGAAGTCGGAAGTCGGAAGTCGGAAGGGGCTGAACGCCCCGCTATCGCTAACGCAAGTGAAGAAGGTAAAACTTCAACTTTCATTTACCTCCGATACTTGTTTTCTATACTTCCGACTTCCGACTTCCGACTTCCGACTTGGAAAATATGATTTACCAATTATTAATTTATTTAGACGAGGTGCAGCCGCCAATTGTTTATGATTTGAATCTCGCTATTTACACAATTGGTAGAAGTTCTAGCTGTAGCATTCTTGTTCTTAACCCTTATGTTTCTCGATGGCACTGCACCCTTGTTTTGATGCCACCTGATAAGTCGAGCCTAATACCTTATTACTCAATAATGGACGGCTTGCTGACAACAGGCAGCAAAAGCACGGGTGGGACATGGGTTAACAACTCAAGAGTAAACAGCGCTCAATTGGAGCATAAAGACGTAGTTACTTTTGGCTCGCGTTCGTACCCGCAAGCATTATTTATTACTAATGATTTAAAGGAGGGTGAAGGTGATACTTCAAGCTATTGATCGCAATAAGTTTTTGATAATCGCAATTATTGGGGTTACAGTAATTGTTGGCTTTCACGCCGTGCCTTTCTCCTTTAAGCCGAGCGATACTGGTAATTATATTGGAATTGCAGCTTTAACAATTGCTGCCTGGCAAGTTCACGATGCCCGCGAGAATAAGGTAGAAAGTGGCATTGCTTCAATCGGTAGGCAGTTAGCAGAAGCAATTTCTAAAGTAGAGGCACACAGCGATCAGCGTGACTCTCTCCACGAGCAGCAGCTAGGGCAAATCCAGCAACAGTTAGCAACTTTAACGCAACAGTCCCAGTCTCGCCAAGAAGACATTCGGCGACTGTATGACCACATATTTGAAAACAAAGATAAGCTAGCGGAGCATGGGGCAACGCTAGCTGTATTGGGTAGACAAGGTGAGATTGTTTTGGCTGTTGGGAATATGCGATCGGAGATTGGGAAACTGCAAGGGGAGATTGAGAAAATAAGGAGCAGTGCTGATATCTCAGTACAAGCCAACTTTCCTTAATTCCGCCGCTAAATTTTTAATCTGATGCTTATCACTATCAACCCTGTCGCATCCATCCACAACAGCAAACCATCGCCACAGTGACCATTTTTCAACCCTGCGGGCAAGTTTAATTTGCCCACACTCGATCAACTTACTAGTCACAGATTGCAAGAGTTTAGGTAGCGCTTCCGTGTGGGTTGTATCTGCGTCATTCAATGCAACCCATAGTGCGATCGCCTCTTCCTCACTCAGCTTTGGCATTGATTTCTTAATCAAGAACTGATATCTTTTTATGTCAATTTTTGCTTGTTGGTTACGAAAAACACGCCCAAAATTATCATCGTAAGTCTTGGCTAATTTAACATCTCTAAACACGATTTGACTATCAGGGTTGCTGGGCATAAAAAGGGCGGGAACGACCCGCCAATACGCTTTTAATGGTTGACCAAGTAATCGGTGTAATCAGCTTTCCATTGCTCAAACTTGGCGTCCATATCTTCGATCGCATTGTCATAGAACCGGATTGATTCATCCTCATCCCAATCGTCATCGGAGCAGGGCGACACGCCAATAATTACACCGGGTGAATTATACAAATTACCAATTTGTCCATCCCAAAGAACTCGGTAGTTTCCGTCTGGGAACAATTCAACGCTGTAGCCAGAGCCGCCCCATGAAGCTTTTGTACTAGATGCGATCGCCTCTTCAATCGCTTCGTTTTTAAATTGCTCGTATGCGGCAGAGACACCTTTGAGGAATGAATCGTTTTCAATAGCTAGCATTTTCCACTTCTCCAAATCTCGTTTTAACTGTTGATTTTGTTTTCTAAGGGCTGCAAGTGCTTTTTGCAACCCGGCATTTGTTGTTTCAAGTGACATGATTTAGATTGATACGATCCATCCGCAGGTATCGTTGCTGTAGCTGTAACCATCCCAGTTGACTGAGTTGATAGCGCCAACGACAAAGCTTTGCGTAATTTTGTCTTTGCCGTTAGCAGTAGCGCAAAACTCAACTTGTGCCCCAACTGGTAACTCGTATTCGGCAATACACCATTTACCGTGCTTACCTTTGTTACCAACTTCTTCCCACTCTTGGGATAGCGCTTTTAATGCCTTAAAAATTGGTTC
>JBFLZA010000926.1:0-2835 GCA_040756535.1 Cyanobacteriota bacterium | reverse complement strand
AAATAGACCTTCTTATGCGGCGCATTTGGCGAAGAACCTCCACGAAGAAGAAATCCGTGCTGTAAAAGAGCTATCCACCCGCTCTTTGCTGCATCAGACGGTTAATTGGGAGAGTGCGATCGCTTTTGTGCGGGCTGAGTTGTCGTAAAGGCAGTGAGGCGGCAAATGAAGGGCATTAGATCGCATTGATGATGCCAGCGACGATGAACACAAGTAGATGTTGGATTGCCTTCCTCAACTCAACCTACGAGCGATTTCCGATCACTGCTACTGTAATGGTCGCGTTCTTTTATGTTTTGCACATCTTGGACACCAAGTACCACCACGAAGAATACTCTCAGGCGTAACTTCCCATTTGTGACCCTTTTCGCACTCCCATAATAGCTTTTGTTTAGTTCCTTTATAGTCGGAAGATAAACACTTTCCATTGCGAACTATGGCTATCTGGTGCATCTCCTCAATTGTGTGAGTCCGTCTCTTTAATCCCCTTTCTTTCTTCGCACACTCAGGACACCAGGTGCCGAAAAAAACATTACTTGGTCTTGCCTTCCATTGATGACCTTCCTTACATTCCCATAGGAGAGGTGTAACACTGTTGATGTATTCTTCTGACAGACACTTCCCGCTACGTTCAGCAGCGAAAGCCTGCATATCTTGGATAGTTTTATCTTTTCCAAGGCATTTTGGACACCAGCTACCACTATTCTTTACATTATTTGGTGCTGCCTTAAAACGATGACCTTTTGCACATTCCCACTCTAGGTGTTCAAAGATACCTAAATATTGTTTTGATATTAGTTTTCCTCCATGCTTTGTCGCGATAGCTTGTAATTTTCCTAAGCGATTTGGACAATAGACTGCCTGTAAATCTACTTTTTTCTCATCAAATCCAGGAGGCAGAGGAATGCCCCTTTTCAACAGTTCATCGCGTATAAAAAACTTAATGCCATCAATACCAAGCACATCTAAGATTGATGGAATCCCTATAAGTGTCACACCATGAGCCTTACAGAGGTCGCGTTTTCGTTGGTCGCGATTTTGTATTCTCAGTAATTTAGCATCAGAAGAGTGGAAATACTTAATTTGCTTGTAATGCTGGAGTCCTTGATGCTCGAAAGCAAGTTTTAGTGAGGGAGAATAACCATCAAGTTCCATCTGATGTCCATCAGCGGAGCGTAACCATTCCGGTCTAGCTTTTTTGAAAGGATATCCAAAAAGCTGTTCAAAAAATGCACGACAGATACGCTCTCCCAAACCAGCACTACATTCGGGACACCACCCTCCTCTAACAATAACTGACGGAATTGTTTTCCAACGATGACCTTCCTGGCATTCCCATAGCAATTTTGCATCTGTACCTCGGTAGATCACAGACAAACACTTGCCCCCACGTTCAGTCGCAAGCCTTTGCATATCCTCAATCGTCTTTCTACTATTCCCCGCACAGATAGGACACCACTTACCTCCATTCACAACATTGTCAGCATTTGCCATCCATTGATGACCTTCAGCACATTCCCATCGCAGGTTATTTTTGACGTTATTGAAAACCTGAGACAGACATTGACCACCTTTGCTAACAGCAAACGCCTGCATTTCTTCAAGGGTGTGTATTTTTCTCTTCTCTCCACGAGACTTTTGAGCGCATATGGGACACCATGTACCACCCTTAACGCGATGAGGAGTTGCTTCCCATATATGGCCTTCTGCACATTGCCAAGTTAATTTCTTTACAACACTTTCAAAATGAGACGATAGGCATAATCCGCCACGTAACTGGGCTAAATTCTCCATATCCTCAATGGTGTACCGTCGCCGATTTCTGTCGCTCTTTGCACGCCCACAATCCGGACACCATCTACCAAGGGTCTTGATATTTTGAGGGATAGCTTCCCATTTGTGACCTTCTGCACACTCCCAAAGGTGTTTTTTCCCCATACCTAAAAACACAGGAGAAAGACAACGTCCGCCATATTGAGCAGCTAACTCTTGCAGATCTGCAAGAGTTCTTCCCCTTCCAGCGCAAAACGGACACCAGTTCCCTGCCTTAATATAATCCCGGCAAGATTCAAACTGATGTCCATGTTTGCATTTAAAAAGTAATTTACTTGTAGAGTTTATATATTCGTTGGCAAGACAGTGACCACCACGTTCTTTTGCAATTTCACGCAACTCTTCCAGAATTTTTGCTCTGTCTATCATTTAATCTCTTGTAGTCATTTTTTTTAACCAGCCATGACGGCTGCCTCATCTGCAAACAGAGCAATGATGATGTTTGTGTCCAACAAGTATCTACCACTCATCGGTGTCAACCTGCTCACAGTCCTGTTCTATTGCTTCGTGCATCAACTGAATATTATCGGGTGGTATTGCACCTGCAAAACGTAGCAGTTGCCAACCTGGAACGCCTTGAATTGTTGAACCTGCTAGGGCACGGGCAAATTCTAGCACCTGCCATTGCAAGTCTTGGGGCATAACTTTTAGTTGTTCAATTACCTGCTCAAGGATAGATATTCCATCTTGCTCTCCTGCCCAGCATCATAGACTTATTCTAGTCGGGCTAGAGGTATCTAAAGAGAAAGCAATCTGCGCTTTGCAGCAGCGCTTCGCTATCGCACACTCAACCCCTTCCGTACCGCATAACATCCTTAACTCGAACCTCAATCAGCAACTGAAGGTTCTTATTCGTTAGGGCTTAACCACTGTACTTTTGAACCAATGCCATTGTCCTTTTTACCAATCCAGCTCGTTTGCGCTCACGCAACCGCACCTTCGCATCCGCTACTACTGCTTCTTTCAACTCCGGTTTGGACTGCAACAAGGCTATTGCTGCTT
>JBFLZA010000925.1:0-2836 GCA_040756535.1 Cyanobacteriota bacterium | reverse complement strand
AAACACGTAAAGAATAAGATATGAAAGAAGACCAAATTTTAGATTCTGTTGTGGCGCAAAAAGACCGTATTTCAATTGATGTCGGCGACCTTAGAGAAGAAATTGAAACGTGTCGAAACGACGCGGCATGGGCAGAGCTACCCCTATCAGCGAAAATCAGAGTGCTGATAAAGGAAAGGCTTGAACAAATGAAAGCGGCTGGTAAAGGGGAATGATGAGGAGCGATCACACTGATGATGGTGAGTGATCGCAGTGATATTGTTCGCCCACAACGCAGGGATAGGGCAGTGACGGAAGGCTATCTAGTGGCCAATGACATAACAATTGGCTCTATTCCCGCCCTTTGCAAGGAGCAATAATGGAAGCGATCGCGCCTCAAAGGACTGGCGACTAGAGTATACGCATCACATTTATATAGGAGCTATCAACGTTTATGGCGACTCAGGGGAAGCTTGAATTAACCGTAAAGATTTTGGAGTTCCCAGCCGACGTGAAGACAGTTGAGAACGGTTGGAAGTCTTTCGAGATTGATTGCGACGGGCAGATTGTCAGCGTAACTGTAAAGCCCAAAGTTTTTAAGAAGTTAGAACAGGCACAAACCGACTACCCGATGTGGGTGGCTGCGATCGCTGGAAAAATGGGCGAAGCTACAGGACAGGGCTTTGTGTTAAACGAGCCATCCATCCAAGTTTTTGAGAAGAAGCCAAAAGAACCAAAAGAAAGCGCAGGCAAAAATGAGGAGTAATGCGATCGCGCTAAGGTCGTGCCTCAAGAACAAGTAACCGAGATCGACAACGGGTTAATCGATCGCAGCGATAACCACTCCAATTTTTTTATCTATCAACAGAGGAGCCAACAGTTAATTGCAATAACTTTATTGCAATTAACTGTTGGCACTTGCAGCAATGCATCCGTTATTAAATGTCACGCATTCGTTATTAAATATCACGCATCTTTTGCATAATGTTCTATAACACTCAGCGTTAATTTTTATATACGCGATCACACTCAATATGGCGCAATGTTGTGAAGATAAAATCGAAAAATTAAATAATCATCACTGGAGCGATGATTATTGGTAGCTCACGACAATTCTTATTGCTAAGTGAAAGCTGAACGCTGAACGCTGAACGCTGAACGCTGAACGCTGAACGCTGAACGTTGAACGTTGAACGCTGAACGCTGAACGCTGAACGCTGAACGCTGAAAGGTGCAAAGCAGTTAGCAATGGAAAGTATACGGAATGTGATCGCGGAAGACTCATGCTCCACAATAGATTGAGCCAACTTGACTAACTTTTTCAAAAAAGTTTTCCAAAAGCGACAAATAACCGCTTATCTTCCTTAAGATAATAGTTAGCTAACAGTCGGACTCTGGTACAAAAAGATGCCACAAAAACGACCAATCAGGTTTACCCAACGACTGGACACTTCCCAGTTCAATCAGCTCGAAAGAACAGCTAACGATTTTGGCTTATCAAAATCTGAAATTATTCGTGCGGCTCTCGCCGAGTATTTCGATGCCCTGGATTCAACCAGCCACAACAACAGAACGCCAGCGGCATAGTCTGCCACTGGCGTTCCTTTTATTGCAAACCCACACAACGATCCTTCAAAGTTTGGCGACAGAGAAATCGTTGTAGTGGATCACCCAGCTCCCATTTCCGTGATCACGGGCAGATGGGAAGCTCTTTTATTGTATGCGTCTCAGTTTTTTTAGACCAATTTCTTTTCCGTCTTCTATCCTGTCTTGCTCTCTTGGCATTCCTCCTCAGCGTTCGCCACACTCATTATACAGCAAGACTTTCAGGACAATTTATTTAGATTTTAGAGAGCGATCGCACTGCTTGGAGGTGTGGAAAAAATTCACCTCTTACTCTCTAAATAGCCACCTCTCAGCCGCATTGGGTGGAGGTGGACAATGATTGACCAACGCCACCGTGATGAATGGAGAGCTAGTGGCATAGACGATGCAATCATCGATCTAAACCTGCAATCGCTCTCAGGTTACGCCCCTCACAACCGGCTACTTTACTCTCCTAAAATAAGGCGTCTAAACACTGGTCGCATCGACAGTGAGATGCTTAGACAATATGCCCATGTTGAAAAAGGCGGCTGGTGGGGCAACGGACTAGATCCATTGGATGATTGGCAGTTGATGGAGTGGGGATGCTTTAAGCCTGATTGTCCGAGAATAAACAAGAAGGGAAAGCTAGTCAAATACGAGCATCCGCCAAAAACAGAAGCTTGCGCCTTCTTCTTGCGCGTATCCTTGAAAGCTTGGGAAGCGATCGCTGCTCGGTACAATGTCTCGATGCCAGAGGTACAAATTTCTAGCAATGGTGAGGCTATCGGCTTTTGGGCTTGGGTTTTACAAAATAATATTCCAATTGTTGTAACCGAGGGAATTAAAAAAGCAGCGGCGTTGTTGTCGAATGGATTCGCAGCGATCGCCCTTCCTGGCATTTGGAATGGGCGCAGAGTTTTAAATGATGGTACAGGAATCCTAATTCCTGAACTAGAGCTGTTCGCGACTAAGGATCGGATCATTTACTTCGCTTTCGACAGCGATGAAAAGCCCAAGACAGTTACTGACGTCAAGAACGCGATTACGAGAACTGGAAAGCTTTTTATCGCTGCTGAGTGTCGCGTCAATGTAATTTCTTGGGATAGCGCGTTAGGTAAAGGTGTCGATGACTTCATTGCTGCAAACGGTGGAGCGGCGTTTGAGCAAGTTTATTCCAGCGCACTTTCACTTCAACAGTGGCAGTGGCACAGCAGACCGGAGCGCAAACTGAGCTATGTTCCAAGTGTAAGTTTGAACGTAGGCGACCTGA
>JBFLZA010000924.1:0-2836 GCA_040756535.1 Cyanobacteriota bacterium | reverse complement strand
TTTCTACCAGTTCGGTGAAAATTTGGATGCGAGGCGAGGGTTGAATCACTAACTTCTCCTCTCCTGCTTGCTCACTGCTGACTCTGTGTGACTCTAAAGCATCGATCGCATTAACCAGAATGTTCATAAACACTTGATTAAGCTGTCCGGCATAACACTGAATCAGGGGTAGGGGGCTGTAGTTTTTCATCACCTCGATGGCAGGACGTCCTGCTTTCTCTTTGAGCCGATGCTGCAAAATCAACAGAGTAGTGTCAAGGCCTTCGTGAAGGTTGACTTGCGTCATTTTCGCTTCATCTACCCGCGAAAACGTTCGCAGAGACACGACCAGATCACGAATTCGCTCAGCACCCACTTGCATTGACTTGAGTAGGTTGGGTAAATCGTCCATCAAAAAATCTAGCTCAATGCTGTCTGTGTACTCCTGAATAACGGGTACTGGATGGGGATAATGTTGCCGATAGAGATTAAGGAGTTCCAAGAGTTCCTGAAAATAGCTTTCAGCAGGAGCAACATTTCCACATACGAAACTGACGGGATTATTAATTTCATGGGCAATGCCAGCAACCATCATGCCCAAACTGTACATTTTTTCAGTCTGTACTAACTGAATTTGGGCTTGCTGGAGTTGGTGTAGCGTATGTTCAAGTTCAGTTGCTTGTTCTCTAAGTTGCGCTTCTGAGCGCCGCAGGGCTAATTCAGCTTTAGAGCGTTCATGCTGGAGTGAGAGGGCTGCCGCTGCTGCTCTTAACAAGTCTACTGCCGAGGTTGACCAAACTTTGGCTTCTGTACAGTTGTCGAAAACAATAAACCCAAAAAACCGATTATTCACTGTTAGGGGCAAAACGAGGATGGATAAAATCCCCCTTGGCTCCAAAATTAAACGCTCTTCATCGGAAAATTCGCTAACCCGTCCCATAATGATTTCTCCCCGTGCCAAGGTTTGAATCCAGTAGGGTAAACATTGCTCATAGGAGAAATGCGGCTGTTCGCAATTGTTGCATTCACCAGGGAGTTCACAGGTACACCACTGGGCACATTGATGTAAGAGTAGCTGACCACTCACATTGTAGGAATTCTCGAATACAAAAACATGGCTGGCTTTAGCGGATTGTCCCAGCAGTTCAAGGATTGAGGTACAGTAATTTTCGTCTTTTTTGAGTGACAACAACTGATGCTGAACTCCAACTAACGCTGCCAAATAGCGTTCGCGTTCTGCCAATGTTGCCTCTGCCTGATAACGCTCAGTGATGTCCGTGGCTACACCAATGAGTCCCGTCACTTGCCTCTTGGTATCCCGCAAGGGTGTTGCTCGGTTTTGGTAAACTGAGTCCCCAATTTTGACAATCCAAGCGCGATCGCTACCCTCAAGGACACAAGGAAGATTTTCTGAAATTTTCAGCCAAGAGCTGTACAGTTTACAGTCTAACTGTTCAAGGGATTGACCGGATGAATGAGCTAATCGCTCTAATCCTCTGCCCTTGAAAAGGGTGAGTGTACCATCGCGATCAGTAGTGTATAGGATAATCGGCGCTTGAGTAACAACTGTATGCAGACGTGCCTCGCTTTCCCAGAGGGCTGACTCTGCCAATCTGCGATCGAGTATTTCCGCTTGCAACTCGTCATTAGCTTGTGCTAATTCTCGCGTCCGCGCCTCAACTCGTTGTTCTAACTCTTCATTCAGTAGCGACAACGTTTGTTGAGATTGCTTAAGCGCTTCCACCGTTTGCTTATGCTCTGCAATTTCTGTTTCCAAGGCTAGGTTAGCAGCTTCCAACTGAGCTGGACTGGGTAACGCTAGTGCCTTGGGTATCAAGGGTACTAGTTCTGATGCTGTATACAGCGAAACTACAGCAGTAATCGCTTTCATCAAACCCGATAACCAATAGGCTGGATACCAAAGGGTTAAGATTTCTATTAAGTGACCGGTACCACAGGACAAAATAAAAGCGCTAAATAGCAGGAAAATTCCCTGAAATGGCACATCACAACGCCGCCGCACAAAATAGAGCAAAAGTAGGGGAATAGAGTAATAAGCCAAACCAATTAAAAAGTCCGACCCGGCGTGCAGCCAAACCAACTCTGGCTTCCAAAGGAAGCAATAGCCGTGTGCCATGAAATTTCCACCAAAAAAGCCTTTGAGAGAATTCAGCATATGCCGTTTAATCCTTGTAAAGGAAAAATTACTGATGTTTAAGTTCGCCAGCTAACCGAGGAAAAAAGTTCTTATACTTTTAGTTACAGAAGGGTTGAAGTTCTACGTATTTTTCTTAATAAATTAATCAAACTTTCATTACTGAGCGTTGTTCAATCAAGTATCTACAACTATTTTCTATACTTTTTACTCTGAGGGGTTCCGAGTAAATACGGAACTTTTACCAATCTGAAAAATACTGAAGCTTTACACAAAAAATTTATAAATTCTGTATTTGTTGTGTAAGCGATATGAGCAGCTTGTAAAGATAAATATCTACTGCAAGTAAATCCAGCCATTTCTAAGTTATAGCTACCTGACAACAAGAAGTATTGAAGCTATTTTTTGAATTCTTGGTGCTCAGGAATTGGTCACAACCTCTAGGACTTGTAATTCTAATGCGATCGCAGCGTTCATTCCAAATCCGGGTTGACTCCCCCTTTTTAACCTAATTCTTCTCTTTCCCCCTACCTCCAAGAGCTTCCAAGAGCTTCCAAGAGCTTTTAAGAGCTTATCTAGATCAAGGGGTTATCGCAGCGGATGCAAGCATCACTTGTGTCAGTTCGGCGGAACTGTGTATAGGACATCAGTGAAAGCCTATGCGAGGAGAAGGATGAAATCTTAAATCATTATTCCGTTGGA
>JBFLZA010000923.1:0-2845 GCA_040756535.1 Cyanobacteriota bacterium | reverse complement strand
AAGCTTTGCAGGCAAAGTATGCAAGCTGCTCTATAAATTATCTGAGGTCGAATTTTCAAACAACCTGCAAGAGGAAACAAGGCTAAGGGAGCATATCTTACAACCCAATTAATTGATGAGTTCAGGATTTTACCTAATCCTAGATTGAAATCCATGTGAGCAGCAATTAAAGCCACCTCCATCACTAAGATACAAATGATCCATACCCAGATTGTTGTAGGAATGGTTATTTTCTCCTCTGCTGGTGTATTCTCTGTTTGGTTCCAGAGTTTCTTACCTACACGCCATAAGAAAAACCAAGCCAGCATAGGCACTAAGGTCATTTGTAGCCCAAGAAGGTGAATTACATAAATCCAGGTAATGTAATACCAAATCAATTTTTCTTCAAGATTTTGAGGTTTCATTGATATCTGGGTCATGCATCTTTGCTCTAATCAAAACAATATTGTTGCTGCGGTTTATCTCCTGAAAACTGAATTGATTTCTGGCGATTACGGGCTGGTGTCCAAGTAGGTATGTTTAACTAGCGCAGAAGACCTGGAAATCTTGCGATCGCGTAGCCACAGTAACAGCAGCCCATTGGTACAAAACAAGGAACCTAAGGCTGCACCGAGCAGAACTAATTTCTTATTGGGCGCACTAGCAGAAGTCGGAATCGTAGGCTCTGTGAAAATTTGAATTTGAGGATAAGAAGAAGATACATTTGACTTGCTCAAATCCAATCTCGCTAAAGTAGAAGAGAAAACTGCTTCGGCAATTTGTACATCCCGCATCAGGTCTGCTAAGGAAACCTCTTGCTGTGCCAGTGACCTCAGCCTACTCTCAAGTAGAGTGAGCTGTTGGTTTAGCGATTGCGCTTCTGCTTGGAGTCCTTTTGCCTGTGTCTGCACTGTCACTAACTCTAGGAAAAGAGCATCCCGCGAGGTTCCAGATCCACCACCTTTACTCAGGTTGAGTTGCTCTAGGCTTGCTATCGTCACGGGTCGCTTTAAAAGAGATTGCCCCTGCCTCAGTAAAGCAGTTTGAGCGGCATCTAGTTTGGCCTGCTGCTGAATTAGAGCAGGATGATCGGGTAAAAACTTGGACTGCAAAGCAACGAAGAGGCTATTCGCTTCACTGTAATCTTGTAAGTATTGTTGAAATAGCGAGTCGGCTTGAAGAACAAAAGCATCTGCCGCTTGTTTAGCCGATAAATCTAAGCTACTAGATAGCCCTTGCAAACGGGCATTTGCATCTTGCTGTTTAGCTAATACTTCTGCCCGCTGTCGGCGTAGCTGTTCAATATTTTGTGAAAGGTTAGTAAGTTGATCGGTAGAAGTTAAACCCGAACGCGCTTTGTACTCAGACAGCCGTGTTTGCGCGGCTTTCAACTTTTTTTGGGATTCCCCAAGGGTGGATTGTAGCGTTTTATCTTGCTGAGCGCTTTCTTTAATTCTCAGTTCATTGATTTTTGCTTGCAAGGCTTCGTAGAGAGCTAAAGATTTTTTATAAGCTTCTTCGGGAGTCGTTCCTTGGAACTCAAAGGTCATCAGCGTTGTATTGTCTAATACTTTAGCCCTAGGTTTACCAAAATCTTGTAAGGGCATATTGAGTTTATTAGCAGCAGTCTCCAAGACCGGCTTACTCATAGCCAGAAATTTATAGTTTTCTCTGGGATCTTGATTCGTACTCATGTACGGAGAGTCGCTTTTAGAGGAGGCTTGTCCAATCCCTGGCAGGTTAATGTTACTGGCTGAACCTGCTGAGGGTAAAGAAAGAGCCAACTCACTGGTGTAATTGGGTTTTGTAACTTTTATATAAAATAAGGCTGCTCCCCAAATAGCTGTATTAGTTAATAGTCCTAGGACTAAGTAAAGCATCCAATTTCCTTGAGACCGTGCTGACCTTGAGGAAGATTTAGAGCTGTTTGCAGAGTCAGTAATAGCCAAATCTTCATTGGGAGAGGTAATTGGGCGTTTCATAGTCAAAGAATTAGGCTTACACTAGGGTTATTGCGATTGTAGTCTCTTTGAATAGCTGGCTCAAGGACTGAATGGCAATTTTGACTAAAGAATTTTCTATAACCTTTGCTTAATAGAGAATACACAGCCTTACTTCGCTACTTTTCAGGAGTTGGTTGTCATCCCTCTCGTGAAGATATCGAGAATAAACGCTTTGGCTCTTTTAGGTGCGATACAACAGACACAATGCAATTTGAAGACCTGGCTTGAGCTTACTCACAAGCTCTTTAGTCGGCGATGTCGATCGCAATAGGGCAGACTTTCCTGTTCAACCTGGAATTTTTTTCGCCGCCCATTCGCTGTTCGCAATTAAAAACACCTTGAAAAAGCTTAGTTGCTGATATTGAGGAACCGCATGGATTTCGATGAAATTATTCGGTTCAAGGTATCAGTAATATAGACTTTTAGTGTCATCTCATCCTAAGAGGCTTTACATAGCTACACATCAGTCCAGAGGATGATTATGAACTGTATAATTTCTTGACCCGAACTGCAAATCTAGCAAACCAAAAACGTGTCGAAAGAAGCACACGCAGACTGTTTGAGCGATTGATACTGAGATAGCGATCGCTATCTAACGCTGACAACTAAAGTAATAAAGCGATCGCTATCTCAGCCACGAAAACTTCATAAAAAAAACGCACAAAAACGGTGCAACTTTACCTAAACTTTACAGAAATCGAATTGAATTTGTGATTCAGATGAGCCTCTATATTTATAATGGCGATCGCTCACTTCGCAATTGTAAATCCATACCCGCAAAGGGCGACGAAACCAACAGATTGTTGTTCCCCTTTCGCTCTTATCGAGCCGTCGATTCACCAGGATAAACAAAAAGCGATCGC
>JBFLZA010000922.1:0-2850 GCA_040756535.1 Cyanobacteriota bacterium | reverse complement strand
CCTTAAGGCAAAGGTACGGCGATCGCTGATTACGATTTAAAACTGGAGAATCCCGCCAATTGGGTAATGGTGGAAGGTACGATCAATTTAACCGTTACGATTACTTCACTCTCAGATACAGTGGAGCTAAATGTGATGCAAGATCCCGCTGAGATTTCCAGTTTTCATGCTCATATCTACTTCGATACCTCCAGTCGTGAGGCGGCGGCGCGTGTACGCGAAGGATTAGGTGCGTCTTTTGAAGTGCAACTCGGACGTTGGCATGACAAACCCATTGGTCCACACCCAAAAGCAATGTATCAAGTTGCATTCTTACCAAAGCAATTTGACAAGGTTGTCCCCTGGTTGATGCTCAATCGTGAGGGGTTGGATATTCTCGTCCACCCTGAGACAGGCGACGATGTGGGAGACCACACTGACCGTTCTCTGTGGTTGGGAGAGAAGTTAGAGCTTAATATCGAGTCTCTAATGGCGAGTTAGAACAACTTAACAGTGTAGGATGAGCTTCGCCCACCCTACCTGTGTTTCCCAAATCCAAGGAACTTTTTCTATGCAGTTAGATACTTCTTATTTTTTGGCGTTTACGTAAGAATTGCCAACCAATAGTGTAAGCACTGAATACTAATAAACCAAAAGGAAGATCGGGTTCTGGAACAGTGGAAGTCGGAACCGAACTAATACCTACGGCAAAGTCATTATTCAAGTCTACATTATCATCAAATGAGCTATCGGCACCTCCAATAAATAAAAATTGTGCATTCGTGGGAACTTTTACGACAATACTACTAAAACTGTCGCCACGTGAAATATAAAAAATACTATTATCTAAACATTGACCTGGCAGGCAACCGTTTGGCACAATTGCATTAACAGCACCCGGAACTCTATCAGTTGTCGCACCATCATATACGCCACTGTTAGGTAGTAATGTATTGTTAGTACTGAAAACAGCCCACATTGAACCATAGTATTCGTTATCAAAATCACCAAAGGGAGAAAAACTTCCAAATCGCTGTAGTTTAATTGTGTCACCCGTATTAATACCCAAATCTTTAAAAGATTTGGGTATGGTATTAAAACTTGCTGAATATGAAGAAATAAAACTTGCAGACGGGTCGATATTGAATTTTAATGTGATGGCTTGAGCATTATCAGTTTTTATTGCTACTAAGCTTAATACGGCGCTAGCAGTGGCAACTGATAATTTTGTAAATAAATTAGTCATTTTCTGATCTCCAAAAAGGTTGACATTCAAATCGTGAGCGAGCGCCAATTACTGAAACCAATTCAAGAGCAAAATATCAGTTGATAAGTAAGCAAGCTATTTTTATTTATAAGTATACTTAGTAACTTATGAATATGTAGATATTATTACAAAGACTGTAATTGTAAATCTGCTAATAGATGCTTGACAAGTGTACGATTCTGCAAGTATGCCAGTGAATATCCTAAGAGTGGAAATTAGCCAACAAAAGAATATAACGCTACTTTTTTAATATGGCATTGCAAATATAATTTCAAAAATTATCAGGTTTATTTCACACCCATCAAACGGGATATCCCTTGTGTACAAACTACTTAACCCTGCTACTGGTAGCTTGCGTAAAAGGTCATTATCACCACCTAATTATCTTTAAAAAGAGGTCTTTTCAGATATAATGGCTTCTATTACCGACAACTGGTAAGTGGAGTTATCATTCCAGTATTGTCAGTTGCAGTGGTGACAAGACTATCAAAGTGTGGAATCTCGTGACGGGCGAGTGCCAGCACACGCTACAGGGGCATGAAAAGCGGCCTATTAGTTCCGTAGCAATAGCCCCAGATGGTAAAACTATTGTCACTGGCAGTAGGGACGAGAGTATCAAAGTGTGGGGAATACGCTAAGGGCAGTTGGAACTATTACCTCGCGAGCATGATTTGGGCGAGTGTCGGGATGCGATAATCGCCTGGATTCGCCGTCCGCACGTTGGGGAATAAGGAAGCAAATTGTCGCGCAGCCAAGTGTATATGCGATCGCGCTCTAGCTCAATCCTCACAATCCTTTTATAGTGTGCGCCGTGCATCCTACGGAACCTGGTAGCGATCGCTGTCTCGACTTGCGACCCACTGCCAAACTAGAGGAACCGGACGAAGTATGGGCACCAGAAGGAACGAGGTTCGTTAATGGCGATCTAGTGTTGGAGCGACCAACTTATGACGGCGAACCAGTGCCCATGCTGGAGCAACGATTCACGGCAGAGTCAAAGCTAGAACTACTGGATTATCACCCGATGTTTACGGGCAGATGTCCCTACTGTGAGATGCCTTTTGAGATGAACAACCCGCCCTCAGTACATTGGGATTGCTCCCGGTGCGGATGGGTGGATGATAGCGTGTGAGCGATCGCTCAAGCCAAGCGTTGCAGAACCACTCAATTGTTTGGTTTGATTCGCACAAAGAGAGGAACCAACTACTCATCCAAGTGGATGAGTGTCGCTCACAGCAAAGATTACAGCAGCTCTAGAGCAGTAGTCTGTATCTACCACGGTAGATAGCGATCGCCCTGACAGTACCGAAGGTGAAGGCTCTTGCAGGGGAAGATAGCTTGGCATTCGTGTTCTGTCGGATTACGGCACACAACTCCTGCCGGATAAAGGGCGGGTTCAAGGTCAAACGATATGCAGTCTGAGCGCGAGCATCCCCCCTAACACCACCAATCCGAGTGCGCGACGGAAGTAGTTGACCCCATCAAACAACTCCTGCCATGCCCAGGTGAACAAAGCACCAAATCCCACTAAATCAAATCCTGTCTGGAGATTGCCACTGGGCAAGACGAGTTGAAGTAAGCTTGCTCCCAGCCCTACTAGAAGC
>JBFLZA010000921.1:0-2878 GCA_040756535.1 Cyanobacteriota bacterium | reverse complement strand
ACGGTGCAAAATTTCCTTTTTTCCATCTCTGATGAGTGGTGGAAGATTAGCGAGATTCTGGAGACGCAGTTCAACACAACGCTGGATTTGTCTCTAGCGATCGCAAATCTAAGCGGTGGCGAACTGACGAAGCTGTTTTTGGCGATCGGGTTGTCCCAACAACCCAATGTCCTGCTGCTGGATGAACCGACTAATCATATGGATTATCTGGCACTGGAGGAACTGTCGCAATTCCTTAAGCAGTTCGATGGCGCGTTTGTGATTGTTTCTCACAAGCCTTTCTTTCTCGATCGCGTTGTTGATACGACTTGGGAACTAACACCATTAGGGGTGAGTGTATACGGTGGGAATTTCTCATTGTATCGAGAGCAGAAACAGGCAGAAATAGAGGCAAGATTGCGATCGCACGAAGTTGCTAAAAAAGAACTCAAACGTGCCAAAGCTGCTGCCATGCAAGAGCAGCAACGCGCCGCCCAATCTCGGAGAAATGGTCGCCTTCAGGCCGACAGTATGCCTAAAATCATGGCAGGGGCGCTACAACGAAAAGCTGAAGTGACGGCGGGAAAACTCAAGCAGAAACATGAAGCCGCCATTACAGATGCCACTCAAAAAGTGGTTCATACCAAAGTTAGGACGAATAAAGCAACAAGTATTCAGCTTGAACAAACCAGTCAAAAGCACAAAAATCTCATTGAAATTCAGGGGGCAAATCTTTGGGTTGCCAATCGCCTATTGATCGAGAACATTCAGTTTCATATGGCTTCTGGGGAACGAGTTGCGATCGCCGGGGCAAATGGTTCTGGTAAATCTAGCTTGGCAAAAGCAATTCTCAATAGGGAAGGAACACAGGCTTTTCTGGAATCGGGTGAGGTATTAGTTTCTCCAACGATGAATGTCGTGTATCTCGATCAAAGCTATGAATTGGTGAATCGCGATTTCACAATTCTGGAGAATATGCAAGCCGTAAATCCGGGGCTAGAGTATCAACTTATCCGACAGCAGCTTGGACATTTTCTCTTCTTCAATGATGATGTTTATAAATCGGCATCGGTGTTGAGTGGAGGGGAATTGGCGAGATTGGCATTAGCAATGCTGGGCATCTCCAAAATTGATTTGCTGATTCTGGATGAACCGACGAACAATCTGGATATTCCCACGGTGGAGCAGATGGTGGAAGCGGTGAATGAATATCACGGTGGACTTTGGGTGATTTCTCACGACCTAGATTTTCTGGGCCGTATTCAGATTACCGATTCATATTGCTTGCGCGATCGCACGCTGCAAAGAACAAATTATTTACCGGATGAGACGGAAGAATATTATGAGGAACTAGTCGATCGCCTGCATCGGGTGTGTTGATATAGCAATCTGATTGGAGTTATGAAATAATCGTGGTGCGGCATACAAACAAGATATCCGCGCCACAATTGAATTACTGTCGCTCAAAGACAAAAATGATTGAGATAGGTTTTAAAGTTGCTGGATGGCACGGTTCTCGTAATTTCAGTAATCGGTAATTCAGGGCATGAAACTCCTCTATCCATGATTCAACGGTTCGGAAATACCAGGGAGCAGGATGAAATGTCTCATTGCTGATTCCTTGCCACGCAGTTTCCCGCCATCCTGAAGTGTAGGCAGCATCGCCGCAAGCGATTATAGGGTGAAGTGTTTGGACGATGATTTTACCGTGTTCTTCTAATAGGCACAGTCCAGCAGAGGCAATGTCAGCAAGATCGCGTTGCCCAAGAATCGAGAAGTTACAAATAAGGCAAGAAAAATGAACCGTATCACCGAATTTATGCGAAGTCAGGTCGGAGTATAAAGATACAAGAAATCTCGTATCACCCTCATGCCGCGCTGCCTCAATCAGTTCGGTAGAGGCATCGACTCCCCAGCCATCAATTCCCTTGGAAAAGAGTTCACGACACAACCACCCTTCACCGCATCCCACATCCAAGAACGTTTTCGGGCTAAGCTCAATTACTGTTTCCAATATTGCTGAGTTTGTGACGAGAACGCGGCTTGCAATTTGCTGATTACGAATCACCCGTGTCCAGGACGTTGCATTATTGTTCCATGAATCGATCAGCCGTTGTTCATTCTCGTCCATATATAGCAAAAGGCTCCAGGGCAGCAGGGATGCATATTGACGGGTCTTGGTTTCAGTATTTAGCGAGAGTCAAGAGTTGCCTTGGCGACTGGTATACGTTTCCGATGGGGCAGCTTTGAGGTTATTTCAACTTTGAAACAACGCGCTGCTGATACTCTTGCTCACTGATCAAGTCTTGTGTAGTCTCCACCCGATCTACAAAGACAATGCCATCTAGATGGTCATATTCGTGCTGAAATATTCTGGCGACAAAGTCCGTGAGTTCTTGCCGATACAGTTGACCATCTCGACCTGTGTACTCTACTTCAATAGTGCGGTAGCGAGGAACCAACCCTCGAATTCCAGGAACACTCAGACAGCCCTCCCAGTCTTTCACCACATCCGTGGAGTGAGCAATAATCCGAGGATTGATCATCGCCGTCGGTTCCATCAGGGGGGCATGAGGATACCGGAGATTGGGACGAGACGCGACGATAAACAAGCGATACGATTCAGAGACTTGAGGTGCAGCAATCCCAACGCCGTTTGCTGCTGAAGCCGTTACAATGAGGGCGTCAATTAGCTGTTGGCAGCGCTCATCTTGAATATTTTCAACGAGCTGGGCGTTTTGCCTTAGAATTGGGTTGCCTAACTGAGCAATGTGTAGTGATTCAGCCATTAGGGAGTGAAATTGAGGGAAAATTGCGATAGAACAGTGCTAAATTGTCAAACTTGCTGTGTTGCACCAGGAAAGCCTTCTACAATAAGCTTACAGAGAAACAAGCAAAG
>JBFLZA010000920.1:0-2882 GCA_040756535.1 Cyanobacteriota bacterium | reverse complement strand
CTACCGTGAGGAAGTTGCAGCCTTCCAGGTAGCTGGAGGCTAATCCGTGGGTATACCAAGAGGTGACGAAGGTGGTGCCGGTCAGCCAGCCGCCCAGTGCTAAGTAAGCACAGGGGAACAGTAATATGCCCGACCAACCAACAAATACGAAGCGATCGCGCTTGAGCCAGTCATCGAGGACGTCAAACCATCCTCTTGTACTTTCTGCGCGTCCTACAGCTATTGTCATAGCAAGGATCTCCAAGATTTTATGAGTACGAAAGAAAAGCCTTGCCTTACCGATGTCCCTGCCTGCTTGAGTAAGCAGATAATTGGTTCAGCGATGAGAAAAATTTACTTTTCTTTACTGTATTTATTATCTTATGTGAAACGTTCTAAATTTTCCACTCTCTCCAACCAACTGTGCTGAAAATAGTCTTTGCGCCAGCATCTCCCCCCATTGGTGAAAGGTCTTCTGCATTTTTACGACCACACCCTTGGGTGTCTAAGATGGTAAAGAGAGTATACGTAAGCAATGCATACCGCTTGACCCCGAATGTTCACAATTGACTTGACTTTGAAAAATACGCCCATGCCCCTGTCTGTACAACGGAAGTCAGAAGAGGCGGCCCAAGACACTTACAAAGAAATTACCAAAGCTATGGGTTCCGGGACTGCTCAGTTAATAGAATTGAGCTGCGATCACCAGCCAGAGAAAAAGATTGCTGTTCTTAGCGATCAAATCATCGCAGTAGTGATTTCTCAGAAATCTGGTGCTGCTGCTGGAGGCCGCGTACCTGGTTTCTTTGCCGTGACTGAATGAACGCATCGGCAACCGATACAAAAGCAGAACCCGCTATTTGGGTAAAAGACCTTAGCTTTCACTGGTCTGGGGGAGCAACAGTTTTGCAATCTTGCTCTCTAGAGGTGCCAAAAGGTGAATTTTGGATGCTCTTGGGGACAAATGGCAGTGGAAAATCAACCTTACTCAGACTGCTCGCGGGGCTATTGCAGCCCCAGTCAGGAGAGATTAAGATTTTGCCGCCAGTGGGCTTTGTCTTCCAAAATCCTGATCATCAGCTCGTTATGCCTACCGTAGGAGCAGATGTTGCCTTTGGTCTAGTAGAGGAAAAGCTTACTCCTGTTCAAGTGCGTGCCAGGGTTAGCGAGGCGCTAGCCGCCGTGAGTCTCCTTGATTTACAGCGACGCCCGATTTATGCACTCAGTGGGGGTCAAAAGCAACGAATTGCTATTGCTGGTGCGATCGCACGTCAGTGTGAGGTCTTGCTTTTAGATGAACCGACAGCTCTGCTTGATCCAGATACTCAACTCGATTTAGTGGCGCAGGTACGAAACCTAGTCAAAAGTCGAGAACTGACAGCCCTTTGGGTGACCCACCGCCTAGATGAGCTGAATTACTGTGATGGAGCCTTTTTATTAGAACAAGGTCAGGTTGTTGACCAAGGGGAGCCAGAACGCCTGAAACAACGACTGATGAAATCACAAAATGTTGCCATTTAAAGAGTTCTAAAGTTGTAAGACTAAGGATTCTGGCTCTTTAAGCAAATATTCAGAAGGATTGGGAAAAAACGCCCAATCCCTTATTTTTTCGGGGGTTGAACGGTTCTAAACAGGAAGCGTTCAGGTCAAATTTCTGTAAACTATTGTTAATATAGATGATTTACAATCTTGTGCACTTCCCCATAAAAAAATATTGGCCTTGAATAATGCTCCGTACCTCACCCCAGGCTATCTTACTGGTTGATGGCTACAACATCATTGGCTCTTGGTCTCATTTAAAAGAGATCCGCGATCGCGATGGGTTGGAGCCCGCTCGCCAAGAGCTCGTGGAGGCTCTAGTCAACTACAGCGCCTTCCAAGGTTACGAAACTCAAGTGGTTTTTGATGCACATTCACAAAATACCCGGAGTTGCTACGAAACCTTCACAGCTTATTTGTCCGTTTGCTACACCGATTTTGGACAAACAGCTGATACCTACATTGAAAAGTTTTGTGCCTCATTCCGATACAATCTTCGTCGTTCCACTCAGCGGTTGATTGTTGCTACTTCAGATCGGGCACAGCAGTTGACAGTGATCGGGTACGGAGCAGAATGGATGTCTTCTCAGCAGTTAGCGAGTGATGTGGAATTCACAGCTCGTCGATCGCGTCGCAGGCATCGTCCTCAAAAACAATCTGCTAGCCGCTTTTTATTCAATTCCCTTGATGCTCAGGCTCAACAGCGTCTAGCTCAGTGGAGGAAAGGTATAAACTGATACTCTCCCTATTCAAAGGGAGCTTTTTATTTTTGGGGAGTGTAACCCCTTTTCCTGTCCCGTCAATGGCGGGTCTGCTTTGCTCACAAAAAGCATCTTCTCGGTCAATTTTCAGGTTCCAGAGGCAAGTGAAATTTTTTTTAGAGCAAGTAGTTGACAGACTCAAAAAAATTGGTTAAGTTTATAAAGGTGCTGAACGCAAGCCCCCATCGTCTAGAGGCCTAGGACACCTCCCTTTCACGGAGGCGACAGGGATTCGAATTCCCTTGGGGGTACTTAAACAAACTGAATGAAAGACATAAGCTAAACAATAACCAAGCTTATGTCTTTTAAGTTTTAGAGCTTTTATAGAAACAGCAATCAGTTTTGTGACCCAAACATTTTTTAGCGGCTTGCTCGTATAGCTAGTTACTTCTGTGCAAGCCTATCGAGTTTTTCCCGGATGGATAGTTTCATCAAGGAACGCAGTAAAAATAAGAACCAGAATGCCGACCCGCAAAAAGCCACGATCGCCCAATTCGGATAGGAGCCTACCAGCAGCACCGTACCCGATAAGAGGGTAAAACCCGTCAAACAAGCATAGATCAGGCTTTTAATCGCCAAATTAATCCGTTTGAGCGTGCGATC
>JBFLZA010000919.1:0-2888 GCA_040756535.1 Cyanobacteriota bacterium | reverse complement strand
GCTTCTTCCCCCAAAGTGCCGGTCACTAAAATCAAAGGAATGTCTTGCCCAGATTCCTGCAAAATTTTCAGCACTTGCATCCCATTCAGTTTGGGCAAGCGATAATCTGAGAGTAGCGCATTATAGGTTTGCGATCGCAGGTGTTGCTGGCAAGTGGTCGCTGTATCCGCCCGGTCGTAAGTAAAGGTAATACCGGCCGCTTCCAACGTGAGTACTATTAGCTCTACATCCTCCATTACATCTTCCACAATCAGTAAATGGAGATTTGGCGGCCCGATTTGCTCTTGCACAAATGTTACTTCCAATTTTTGTAACATCTTGAATGATGAATAAATACAATCCGAGTCGGCTCAATTTCCACAACCTTGATGCCCTGAAACTTATCCCAGGGTAAAGTAAAAGGTAGCCCCTTGTTCGGATTGGCTTTCTGCCCAAATTTTTCCCCCATGTCGGTGAATAATCCGCTGCACGATCGCTAAACCAATGCCTGTCCCTTCAAACTCATTGGGTGAGTGTAGCCTCTGGAACGCACCAAAGAGCTGGTCGGCGTATTCCATATTAAAGCCCACCCCGTTATCTCTCACAAACAGAGTTCTATCCTGTAATGTACCAACTGCTATTCGTGCTGGATTGCGATCGCGACTAAACTTAACAGCATTATCAATTAAGTTACTAAAAACTTGCTGTAGCAACGTGGCATCTCCCATTACCGTGGGTAACGCTCCAATTTCCCACTCAATCGAGCGCTCCGCTTCTGCTATTCGGGATTCAACGAGTGCGATCGCATTTTCCACCAAGGTTCGTAAGTTAACAGGATACTTTTCCAACTGCTTTCGACCGAGGCGAGAGAGGGTTAGCAACCCATCAATTAATAGGCTCATTTTTTTGCTACTCGCCTGAATCACCTGGAAATAGTGCGCTACCTTTGCATCGTGGCTTATTCCCTGAGTTTCTAGTTGTTGCATCAGAGCATCGACAAATCCATTAATATGCCGCAATGGAGCTCGCAAGTCATGGGAAACGGAATAAGAAAACGAATCCAGTTCCTTGTTTGTCGCCTCTAATTGAGCAGTACGCTCTTGCACCTTAAGTTCTAACGATTCATTCAGTTGCTTGATTTCGGCTTCTGCTCGCTTACGTTCCGTAATCTCACGACGCAACTGCTCATTGATTTGTCTTAATTGAGCAGTTCGCTTTTCGACTCTATGTTCTAACTGTTCATTCGCTTTTTGCAGCGCTGCCTCGACTCGCTTGAGTTCACCAATATCTCCAGAAACGCCAACGATACCAATCACCCTTCCCTCGTCGTAAATCGGTGATTGAGCCACCATCGCGGGGAAAGACGAACCATCTCGGCGCTGAAGCAGCAATTCACCCGACCAGCTTTCCCCCCTGCTGACGCGGGTTATAATTTCAGCAGCTTGAGCTTGTAGCGCCTGACCTAGCGTGATCTCTAGCACGTTGCGCTCCACTGCCTCTATTGCTGACCAGCCAAAGAGCGTTTCTGCAAATCGATTCCAATAGGTGACAGTTCCATCCAAATGAGTCGCAATCACAGCTTGCTCTACTGTATTTAACAGATGCGCTTGAAAACGGATAGCGGCTTCAGCTTGCTGGCGCTGATTCAACTGTGTCTGCAAACTAGCAGTTTTTTCTTGAAGCAGCTGCTCCAACTCATCAGTATGAATAATCATTTTCCCCGTAAGCGGACGCAGCAATAGCAGCATTCCTCTAATACCGAACAATATCAAAATCACAATGACACTACCCGTGAGGAAAATTTGATGGCGCACAGGAGCATACAGCTCTTGGGGATTGATCGTGATTAGAATACCCCAGTTGTTATTGGTAATTGGACTATAGGCAATCACCATAGGGTATTGGCGTGAGGGTGAGGAGAGGATGCCAGCATGTTGATGAACGGCTTTTTCTAGGGCTGAACCAATAGCAGAGGTTTTGGGAAGAGGTGCGATTACATCGTTTTGAGCGCCTCTTAAGGGGAAAAATAGCTGGACTTGTTCTTTAGAGATGGTTCCCAGAATCGTTTCTCCGGTTTCTCCTAGACCAGTGTAATCCTCCATAATTTGTTGCAAACGGGAGAGATTGAATAAAACAATGTCCGTCCCTACCCGCATTCGTTGGTTGTTGATAATTGGACTTCCCACCACTAAATAGGATTTCCCTGCCAGAGTAATGGGCGCAGAGCCAATCACTGCGTTATTGTCTTTCTTGGGTATTAGCCAAAATTCTTCCGGTATCGCTAAACCCACCTGAACGACTAGCTTACCGGTTGAGTCGAAGCGGCTAATTCCCACTACTTCTTGGGATTGATTGAGAGCATCTGTGAGGATGGGTTGGCTGATACGAACTAACTCCTCCCGCGTCATCTCCCCCCGGTTGTAGACTTCCAATTGGTTGCGAACTTGAGTCCGGCTAGAAATCTGCAAAGCGATGTCTTTTGCCCTCGATAGGTATTCATCAATCGCCAAGGTTCTGGTTTTTAGAGCAAACAAGAGGTTTCTGTGTTGGTCTTTTTTAAGAGAGCTATAAAAAGGCACAATACTCACGCCAGCAATGATGGCACCCATGACCAAAAGCATTACTGTGGAATAAACAAGAATAGATTTTTGCAACTGTTGGGAAATGCTTTGAGCGGCCATTGTTCATTGCTCCATCAAAGCTTAAAGCTGTGATAGAAGCCTTTGAGTTGATACATTTGGTTATTTTTCTAGAATTCGCTACTCTCAAGAAACTGGCTCCGGGAGGGGGGGAGCGGGGGAGCGGGGGAGCTGGGGAGCTGGGGAGCGGGGAGCTGGGGAAGTTGGGGGAGCTGGGGAGCTGGGGAGCTGGGGAGCGGGGAGCTGGGGGAGTATGTGGGATTTAAGTGG
>JBFLZA010000918.1:0-2889 GCA_040756535.1 Cyanobacteriota bacterium | reverse complement strand
GAGGCAGTCCGTTCTTCAACTCCAGCCAGTCCGGGTTGTAAACTTCGCCCTTCCCAAGAATCCCTTTCGCACGAGAGCTGCTCTCTGACTTGCTCAATCCAGGGGCGCGACTGGTGTGGGATAATGCCCCGTGGGAACCCAACCATGAGCAATCGTTTCCGACGCCAAGGGGCAGCGAAGTGTCCGCTCTCGATACAAAGCCACTCGACATCGTACCCGATGACGGCCATTGCACTGAGGATAAAAGTGAAATATGTCCCAGCTCCTGCTCCTGGTCTGATGGGACAACTGAGAAGTCCGGGTACATTTTCAATACAGAAGAATCGAGGTGTTGAGTGAGCGATCGCTCCAATAACGGCGGGAAAACAGTCTCGCTTGTCCTCGATACCGAGGCGTTTTCCTTGGACTGAGAACGGCTGACAGGGAGGACTGACTGTAACAAGTTCAACTGCTGGTAAGCTTTGGCTGACCGATACCCATAATCGAACATCTTTGATGCAGATGGTTCTTGGATATCGCTTGAGCAGGATATCTTGAGCATACTCGTCTGTGTCGCAGGTGGCGATGAGGTTAAGTTCTGCATACTTGCATCCAGCGTAAGGAAAACCGGCCCCGATTCCGCTACACAAATCTGTCCAGACCACTTCTCTAACCATTCGGGTTTTACCAATCAACGAGATTAAAAATTTTTTGTCGGGTCGAGTTGGACGGTGATTAATCTTTCAATTCGTGCAACTACTCCAATGCGGCAACAGGCGTATGAGAGTTTTTTGGGAAGTTTGCCATCCAGTCTGACCCTGACACAATCACCTTCCTTAAATCCCCTAGAACTTTTAGTGTCTTGGGTACTAACTTGAAAAAGCGCGTTGTTCATTCCTAACACCTCCTTGATGTTAGCCATTCCCTCTTTTTGTCGTGTTGCAAAGGGTAAAAACTTCCTTCAATTTCCCGTGTCATAATGGTTGCAACTATGAACTAAATGTCATTATTAAATACTATTTAATTTGCCTACATTTTTATTAAAAAATACTAACAAAGGCACTAATCAAAAAAAAACACATCAATCCATGTATAGAAGAATTTCCTATTTACCATTGCAAGTTCTTGGTAGCGCTTGTTAAGAATACTTTATATCATAGTGCTTCCAATCCTAGGGCAACAAGAACGAATGACGAATTCAGATTTATCAATTTTGGTCTGAATATCGAGCAGTATTGCAGAAAAATATGACCGTATTTCAAACATACTATATAGCTTTGTCAATGTCCTTATAAATAGTTGCTTTACCTGCTTTTAAGGTAAAAATAAAACAAATATATAAGAGTATGCTACGCTCATCTATGCCTGAAACAACTGCTGTTGCGACTTTTATGAGAGGCTGGGACATGGAAAAGCTTGTTCAAGCCTCTGGCATTCCAATCGAAAGGCTTGAGGAAATCCGGAATGGCGGTCACATAACTGCCTCCGAGCCGACTGGTCTTATCCGGGCTGGCATGAACCCGGAAGATTTAAAACCATAAAAAAGCAAGAGAGAGCGTAAACCAAATGGCAAATAAAACGAGTTTCTATTTCGCTTTATCAGAACACCAATTTCACCAAATACCAAAGCCTCCAGCCGTGGCTTAGGCGGCGGAGGCTTTGGGTTCTTTCTTAACAACTAGGGTCACTGGGAAGCCACGGGCATAGGAAACTTGCGACTCCCCTACCTTTCTCGTAGCCAAAGGAGGGCTACTTTGCTAGCTATGTATAGCCTAAACCAACTAGGGTCGTATCGGTTATATTTCGCGGATAACTTATTCCAAACTCTAAGCGCACCACTCTTGGCAATGGAGTGGGTGCTGATTGTCTCTGGGTTTCTTTACAGGAGGCATCCAGGCACAATATGATCAACTCTACAGCTCATCGCAACCTGAGAGGTTTAATTGAAGTCGAGGAGTTCTCAGACCCACCCCGTACAGAGCCGCGACTGTATCAAAGTAAACCTATTACGCCGATCGCTACACCCCCTCCTATGGTATCCAGCCTCCAGGCACAATTGAGACCCGACCAGTGGCAGCAAGATTCTTCGGGTATCGGCTGCTTCCAGCATCAAGCGAAGAGTAACCCGAATAACATCATCAAACACTACATCACTAGCCCTGGTAACATCACTGTCCTCCCTTGGGATGAAGCCCTGCAAATCATTGATAAGTTTGGGTTGACCACTGCCAAGCTACACCTGATTTTCGCTGCTCATACGATGAGGCAAGATAAGCCTTGGTCGAGCCAATTTACTCTAAAGGGTAGTGACTTGATCGAGGAAATGGGCTGGGATAGAAACCACAATTCCCCAGCTTATGAGAAGCGCAAGGACCTTGCTATGGTGGCTTTTGTCCTAGATTGTCTGTTGATCGAAGCCACTTGGGTCGAAGGTAGGCATAAAAAAGGTGGGATTCTTGCCAGCGTTGAAACCTCCCGCATGTGGAACGTTCAAGTTCAACTCACTGGTCAACGAAATCTAGAGGGCAAGGTAGAGCAACCCGATGAAGTTTACATAACAGTTCAGCCGGGATTGTGGACTCGAAGCTTTTTAAACAAAGCTGGATGCCAAGCTAAAGATGCCTTATACCAGTTCGGTTATTTGGCTCAAGAGGTTCTCAAGATTGACCCTTACCATGATGAGCTAGCTTTGCGGTTGGCGATTCTCCTGACAATGGAAAGTCGGTTCCGCACCAGTGGTACTTACGAAGTAAAAAACTTATTGGAAGCACTTTTGCCCCAAACGGTCATTGACGAAGCTCGATCCAACCGCGACAAGGCTTATAAATTAGCAAATCGCTGGAATCATGCCTTAGCAGCGTTGATGGAATTAAGACAAGCGTTTCAAGTTGAGTTTGACCCCAAAACCTA
>JBFLZA010000917.1:0-2892 GCA_040756535.1 Cyanobacteriota bacterium | reverse complement strand
CTGTAAGCCGCTACAAGATTTCCAGGAGCTTAATCAATTTTGCACAATTCGTCAACAAAATTAAAATTTTTGTGAACTTAATGCCTCTCTTTCTAAACTATGAGAGAATAATTGTGTTAAAAATTCTTACTAGCTTTGAAAGTTTGGGTTTTTTAGCTTTGATTTTTACAGAAAAAGGAGGGGTGACAAGCTTTAGAGAAGAAAGTCGTTTTTGGAGTCGCTCGCAGAGGTATTTGCACGGGTTAGATAGATTGGCGCTATTATAACGACTAACCTGTCCATTAAAAGGCTATTTAAACTAATATTCTTGAGCAAGCTTCACAACTCATGGGAAGAGTTGTTGGCAACAAAGTGCGACTATCCACCTCCTGCGTGAGAAACAATGACTGATGCCATCTGCTCAAAGTAAAGAGAAAAGGCAAGCGGAGTTAATCATTAAGAACACTAGGACTTAAATAGCGTTCAAACGATCCATGCTCCTAATTCAAGGTCTTAAGTAACTTTTCTTGATTTTTGGCTGACACTTGCTGATTCCTGCATAAGCCACTTAGAGTCAGTAAACTAGATTGTATTGGCATTTTTTCTTGAGGGTAGGTTTTTTAATCGCGTCAATGATAAAGCCCTACTTCTTATTTTTCAGGTTTTTATTTGTGTTCGTTCCATTGACTTAAGTTGACAAGCGATTGAGTGATATGGCGAAAGATTCTTACCAGAAATTTCTCAAAGGCACCCTAGTAGGGATGATTGATCGCCTTGACATAGACGAGTTTCGCAAGGATGCATTGAAATCCAGATGGCTCGACCAACTCCTGTGGCTAGAGAGTAACGCAGGCAAGGCGAAGAAGCGATTCTACACTCTCAGATTAGTAACTATTGTTGGCGGAGTCATCACTCCAGCTCTTGTTTCTTTAAATTTTGCTCCATTGAGAGAGGTATTTTTGTGGAGTGCCTTCGGAATGTCCCAAGCCGTTGCCATCTCCGCTGCCGTAGAAGAGCTTTTTGGCTATAGTGGACGCTACCGCACGTTCAGAAATACGGCGGAAGGGATGAAGGTGGAAGGGTGGCAGTATTTTCAGCTTGCCGGACAGTATAGCTGCTACCGCTCTCACTCTGCTGCCTACGTCGAGTTTGCTAGTCGTGTAGAAGCGATGATTAAGCAAGACATCGAAGGATATATGGCTCAAGTCCAGCAAGCCGATGCAGCGACGCAGCAAGCAAGGGATGAAGCCAGAGAGGCGGCAGTTTCAACAACTGCTGTTTCCATAGAACAGCTCAATCAGATTCTGGAACAGAGGGCGAGAGAACGAGTATCCAAACCATCGCCACAACCGCAAGAATCAGAATCAAGGCAGCCAGAACTGGCCTTCGTGGGTGGAGAGGCTTCACACGAACAGAGCAACGGGAATGGCAGTAGTCAGCCGAAAGGTGATTTGAGCGTATGGGAGAACGTAATTGAGGTACCAGACGCCAAGCGAAAACCCACGCCGATGCCAGAACCTAGTAACGGCACCCAAAAAGGAAGAATCAATACGGCTGGAATAAAAATCCTCAAAGAGTGTGAGGGGCTTTGTCTCAATGCCTACAAGTGTCCGGCGGGAGTGTGGACAATTGGCTATGGTTGCACTGAGGGGGTTCGACCTGGAACGAGTATCACCGAAGCGGAGGCAGAGGCGATGCTGAGGAAAGAGCTAGCGAAGTTTGAGGAGGGAGTAGAGCGAACACTGGGCCACATTCCTTTGAATGAGAATCAGTTCAGCGCTCTAGTCAGTTTAACTTACAATTGCGGTTTGGGTGCGGTCGTAGAAGGAACGACAATTCGACGCAAGCTGGAAGCTAGGGATTATCAGGGTGCTGCTGATGGATTCCTCTTGTGGAACAAGGGAGGAGGACGGGTGCTGCCAGGATTGGTGAAGCGCCGAGAGATGGAAAGAAGGCTATTTCTGAGTGAGGTTTAACCATGGATAACGACTACCCCGATCGTTCTGAGCGCTATACAGAATCCTATCCAGATACTTACAGAGATCGCACTCCTCGCTCGGAGGTTGACATGCTAGTAGAACGACTCGATAGGCTGATTGTTGCTATGGAAAAGCAACAGGAAAGCCACGATCGCTTAATGAGTATGCTAGAACGTCAGATGACGGTGATTGAGAGGCTACTACTACGGTAGTCTCAGGGGAAGGTTAGTATCGGTGTAATGCAAGCGACTGATATTTTAATTCTCTCGAACGGGCCAGGAGAAGTGACAACCTGGGTGCGCCCTGTTGTTAAAGCCTTGCGGCAACAGCTAGGGGATAACCGTGCTGTAGTACGTATCTCAGTTGTCCTATCCCCTTGTCCCAATGCGACAGGTAATGAAGCTGCGATCGCAAAATCTTACCCGGAAGTTGATCGAGTTCAGGGTGCAGAAGATTTCTTCCCTTTTTTACTGTGGGGAAAGACAGCCCAAAACTGGGACTGGCGGGACAAGGGAGTCGTTGTCTTCTTAGGCGGCGACCAATTTTTCCCCGTTGTCATTGGCAAACGCTTGAGGTATCGCACAGTTGTCTATGCCGAGTGGGATGCACGTTGGCACGCTTGGATTGACCGCTTCGGTGTGATGCAAGCGAAGATGATTGCCGATGCTCCGAAAAAGTATGCCCACAAATTGACTGTCGTCGGAGATTTGATGGCAGATGTCGGGTTGCAGGTTGAAGAAGGGTTACAAGTTAGCAGGTTACAAGTTGAACGTTCAAACTTACAATCTTCAACCTCTTCAAACCTTCAACCTCTTCAAACCTTCAAACCTTCAACCCCTTCAAACCTTCAACCTTCAACCGAACTCATCGGTATACTGCCAGGATCGAAACCTGCAAAACTGGCTCAGGGTGTGCCATTAACGTTAGCGATCGC
>JBFLZA010000916.1:0-2921 GCA_040756535.1 Cyanobacteriota bacterium | reverse complement strand
ATTTCCTTTTACATCCCACAGTTTCACTACATTAGCTTCATCACCCGAAGCTATAAGTTGACCGTTAGGACTGATACTGACCGTTAGCACAGCACTCTCATGACCTTCCAGACGATTGCGTTCTCTCACAAGAGATATCGCTTCTCGTAAAGTACTTTCAACCTGCGTTTGTGTTTCTAAACCAACTGGGGCTGACTTTTTTAAATCTTGCAGTTTTTTCCCTACTTTCAAGGCTTTTATCAGTCCATCCAATGGTTTTTCAACAAGGGTGATTTCTGTGGCTGCACTTTTGAATGAAACATTTGCTTCTGCTTGCTCTCTCGCTGTTTTCCTCAGTTGTAAACCCGTCACTACCGCCGCGACTAAAGAAACTACCAAAATCGCAGAACCCACCATGATTATTTTCTTAGCTTTCTGTTGAGCTTGGGTTAAAGTATCATTCGCTTTAGCTAATATTCTGCGTTCTTCTTCTTTGACGGCTAAACTCAATTCAAATTCTCGCTTGGCTAAATCTTGACTAGCCGCTAAAAACCGATAATCTAAAGTACTCAAACTTTGGTTATTTGCCCACACCAGTGCATCTTGTAAAGCTTGCCCCCGCAAAAGTCGCGATTCATCTTGAAAGTCAGACGCAACCCAAGCCTTAAAAATCTGAGAATAAGGGCGTAGTTTTTCTAACTGTTTTTCAACCCAGGCTTGATTAAAAACCTGCTGATAAATCCGGTTGTAAACTTTTAATTTTCCCTGCTGTTGCACCACTAAACCCGACAGTCGCAATTCTGTTTGTTCGGGACTGCCATCAGCGGAGATCCTCCCAACAGGGCTTAAAAAGGGGGGTTTTAGATTTCCCTCCCCTTGGTAAGGGGGGTTGGGGGGGATCAAAATTTGCTGATACAACCCCAACAATTGCCCAGCTTTTTGCTCGTTTCTGAGGAGGCGATCGCGAATCGTCCTCAAATGCTCTGGCTCATCTTGGGATTCCCAGTTTTCAATAATCCGTGACTTCACCACCTGTTCAACGGATGGGGAATTGCCCCATGCTGATTCCTCAACCATCAGCTTGCACAGCTTTTGGGTGAGAAAAGGTTGCCCGCCTGTCCAATCTAGAATTTGTGCGATCGCGTCTTGCGGATTGCTCACCTTTCCCGCCAACCCATCGGTTAACGATTGGACTTCGTGGAGTTGGAAGCCTTGGAGTGCGATCGCATTACCAATATTAAAGGGTGTTTGAGTTTTATCAGCTATCAAATCCGAAGGAGTCGCCACTCCCAACAAAGCAAATGTGAGACGCTGATATTTTGACTCATCCACTCGTCGGTTATAGAAAAACCGAATCAGAGCAAAAAAATCATCTACAGAAAAATTCTGACTCAAAACTCGATCAATTTCATCGACAAAAACAACAATATTTTGTTCAATATCTTCTAATAAAACTTCTTCAATAAACAAACTCAACCGCTGCACGGGTGACAAAAGTTCCCGCTGCTCTTTCCACCAATTCCGCCATTTAAATGTCTTACCAAGCTGACAGCTACTAACCAGAGATTGCACCAGTCCGGCATACCACTTTTCTGCCGTTACATCTTCCTTACCAATTCCCGTTAGGTCAATAAAAGCACAGAGAAACCCTTCCGCTTGCAGTCTTTGCATCGTTCGCACCCGCAGGCTAGATTTTCCCATCTGCCGGGAATTTAGCACATAACAAAACTGACCGGCTTTCAAAAGAGTGAAAAAATCTGAATCCGCTTGTCGCATGACATAGCTGGAGGCATCAACGGGAAGACTACCACCTACGTGATATTCGTAACTAGCTGGATACTCTCTCATCATTACCAGCCTCAAAATCTAGGCTTGATTATACGAGAAGATCCCCCTAAATCCCCTTTAAAAAAGGGGACTTTGAGAAGATTCTCCCCCCCTTTTTAACCGGAGCTTTAGTGAGGAGGGCTGGGGGGATCAAAGCAACTTTGGACACTTCTCAGACATCCTCTTAACCCATCGTTACAACACGCCGAATTTCGTCAGTTCTAAAGCCAATTGCCATCGGGCGACGCACTCCAGGTAGCACCTGCACGTCGTACAATTCTTCTACTACTCCTTCAATCCGCAACGAATGGACAATATCCCCGCTTCTCAGGTCAATCACTACTAGTCCGCAACGGGGTTCGGCATCTTTGGCACGCAGGTTGTCATCTAAGGACAAGCCGGAAAACGTCTTGTTATGCCGGGGTTTGGATAGCCCGACGATCGCAAAGTCACCCCAGAAAGCACAGCCGCGCATGTAGCCAGGGCAGAACGCTACTGGCTCAAAGACACCTCGTTCCATGTCTGCATAGCCAAATTCCCCAGTACCGGAATTGAGCAGCCACAGCTTATCCTTATACCAGCGGGGGGAGTGGGGCATGGAAAGTCCGGTCAGAATTACCTCATTGCTGCTGACATCAATAACGCAGCCACCATCCCGCCTTCTATCCCGCCAACCGTCCGCCACATCACTCTGGCTAACTGCTGTCACATAACGGGGTTGTCCGTCTCGCAGTGCCAAGCCGTTCAAGTGACAACGGTCTTCTGCCGCTAGCTTGGAGATAAAGGGGGGTTGCCACAGGGGGATGAAGCTGTACTTTTCACTGACTGTGGCGAGACAGCTAAATAGGGTATTGACGAAGATGACCCTCCCTAACCCCCCCTTAGTAAGGGGGGGAACAAGAGTCGGATTTTCTTTCTCCCCCCTTGATAAGGGGGACTGGGGGGATAGTGTTTCTTGCTCCCCCCTTGATAAGGGGGGCTGGGGGGGTACTCCTCCCACCACATCATGCACGTCCAAATCCCCCGTGATGTAACCGACCTGAGGCACGTAGACAGCGTCATAGCCACTGTGAACTTGTCCTGCTGAGAGAGCATTTTCAAACCGCCACAGTTGA
>JBFLZA010000915.1:0-2924 GCA_040756535.1 Cyanobacteriota bacterium | reverse complement strand
AAGACAAGACAACTTATTAGCCGACCTACCTTTTCTGTATTAACTAAGAGAAACTTTGGAAAAGACATAAAAATCTATAAAATCTACTAGCACTATCCTAAAAGCTCAGGGTAAATTTACCCAAAGACTTAGGATTTTCTCCTGCAAGAGCTCCTGCTGCGGTGCTGTACCTCCAGTTTAACTTCGACGCCATCCATGTTTGCGTTCAATTCGATTAGATTCATCATTCGGAAGTGACACACTCATGCACCCATAGGCAGATTTTGCAGCAATACCCAGAAGACGTAGGATGCTACCAATTGAGCCATAGAGCGATCGCACAAATGCATCAAACAAATTCATATTTTTCTACTATTCACACTTGATTAATTGTCGGATAAAATTCAGAATGCCTCAATCCACTTCTCTTCTATGGCATACACCGACTTTACCCTCAGACGAGCAAAACAAGACCTGAAATTAACCTTTATTGAAGGGAGGCGGTTTTTGCCAGAGACAACAGCCATTGCTCCCAGCTCTTATCTGACTGAATTTCTTCAAGAGAGCCTGCCATTGGCGATTGCAATGGGTTCTGAAAAAGCCAGGTTGGATCTGATTATTAGCCCCATCTTATTTGAAGTCCGAAAAATTCTCAATCACCAAGTCAGCTTCTTTTCGGGAGAAGACTTTACAGTCGCTCCTGAAGTTGGATTGAGTGGAGTTTGCGATTTTATGATCAGTCGTTCCCCAGAACAGTTACTGATTGAAGCACCAGCCGTCGTTATTGTGGAGGCGAAAAAGGGAAATCTCAAAGAGAGTTTGGGGAAGTGTATGGCAGCAATGGTGGCTGCACAACGATTCAATCAAGAGATGGAGCAGGAAATATCTCCAATTTATGGCAGCGTCACGAGTGGTAACTTGTGGTCATTTCTCAAACTTGAGGGACAGACAGTAACAGTGGATTTAACTGAGTATCTCATTCCCCCAGTCGATCAACTTTTGGGAATGCTAGTGTGGATGGTAAAAGAATAGAACACTTTGACGCTTCTGGGCATCTATACCCCCAACTTTTCTCGGATTACATCCTCTTTGTCTCTAAAACCTACCAGCACAGCCATTTCATCCTTAACAAAAAGCGGTCGTTTGAGTAGCATTGCATCTTTAGCAAATGCTTCAATCCACTGTTCATCTGTCCAAGAATTCTTCTGTTCACCCAGCGCCCGATAGGACTGTCCGGAAGTGTTCCGCATTGGTTTAGCCCCTAAAGTTTCCACCCAATTTTGAATCATCTTGCCAGTTGGCGGAATTTCTTTAGTATTAATAAACTCATATTCAATACCGTTATCTTCGAGCCACTTAAACGCCTTCTTACAAGTTCCACAATTAGGTATCCCGTAGATTGGAATAGACATAACTTTATTGTTTTAACCCATTATTTCTTTACAAAAACCGCCCTCATCAACAGATTGTTGGAGAGCGGTTCTATCATTCTTCAATTATTTCTTGGTTTAAATAAACCTCTTGCTTGCAGTCGATAAATCCTATCCCACCCATCTGCTATAGGCTGCGTGTATCTGTGGTTAAAAATCTAAAGTTTGCTTTTTTGCAAGAAATCTAATGATTGTTTCCTAAACTGTTGCTAATTCTGGTGTAGGACGCTTACTGTTGCGAATACCGTTAATCGCTTCAGCGTAATCTTTTGCCTTAAAGACAGCCGAACCCGCAACGACTGCATTTGCTCCCGCTTCCAAAACTTGCCAGGTGTTGTTCCCCTTGAGTCCGCCATCCACTTCAATCCAAGGATCGAGTCCACGCTCATCGCACATCTGACGCAATTTGCGGATTTTCGGCAGTACAGCAGGGATAAAGCTTTGACCTCCAAAGCCAGGATTGACGCTCATGATTAGCACCAAATCGCAGACTTCCAATACATACTCAATCAAATCTAACGGCGTCGAAGGGTTGAGCACCACACCAGACTGCTTACCCAACTCTTTAATCTGGCAGAGAGTGCGGTGCAGGTGCGGGGAAGCGTTGTGTTCGCAATGAACCGAAATAATATCAGCTCCAGCTTTAGCGAAGTCTTCTACATATTTTTCGGGTTCCACAATCATCAAGTGGACATCCAGAGGCTTTTGAGTAATGGGACGAATGGCTTCCACAATCAGAGGACCAATGGTGATGTTGGGGACGAATCGGCCATCCATTACATCCACATGAATCCAGTCAGCACCAGCTTGATCCACAGCTTTAATTTCTTCTCCCAGCCGGCTAAAGTCCGCTGATAGGATAGAAGGGGCAATAACAATGGGTTTGGTGGAATTGGTTTGGGTCATGACTGGTGATACTCTCCTGCGTCCTCAGTTTAATTTATCTATCTTAACAAAATCTTCAGCAATCCCCTCACTCAGCATTAATTCTTGCGCTACTCTTAGCGATAAGCAGCCTGCGTTAGACTCGTTCCAAGTCACCTCGAACTCTATAGGCGGGTAAATTTCTTCTAAACAACTCTCCAATAACAAAAAAACTGATCACGATATAGGAGAAGCATCCTTGGCTCATCGGCAGATTGTTAAGAGATTGGGATGGATAATGGGGGGTTTAAGTCTTTCGGGCCTCATTAATCCAGTGTTGGCTTCCCCAACGTCTTCCGTGGGAGAAGCGGGAATTGAAGCACGCAAACTTCATGCCCCCCCCTACAACTTGCTCGGTCGTAAAATTGCTATCGGTCAGGTGGAAATTGGCAGACCTGGAGTATTTGGTCTAGATAAGGCGGTTTCTTGGAATCCCGCAACCGCCCTCGAACGGGTGTTTTATCGCAACGGCCCTGCCAAATCCGATACGAATGTGGATTCTCATGCGGCAATGGTGGCAGGGGTGATGGTGAGTCGGGACAAAGGTTTGCCAGGAGTAGCACCAGGAGCAAGGCTCTATTCCACAGGTGT
>JBFLZA010000914.1:0-2928 GCA_040756535.1 Cyanobacteriota bacterium | reverse complement strand
AATTATTCGGCAGAGCTATGGTTTTAAGAGCTTTGAATCTTTACGAGAGAAGCTGCTAGCTTGCTTATTTAAATAAATTTTACTTATACCCATAAGTACAGGAGAACCATTTAAATTAGTCTTCCTCAGATGTTACGGTTACAGATTCCGCTACCAATTCTTGGCTTAGCAGATAAACGCTTAAAGTAGAGGCACTTTGACAAGCACTGATAATTAAGGTGATTATGGCACGAATTTCTCGCCGTCATTTCTTCCAATTCGCTGGCTCTACTCTGGCAACCTTAGGGCTAAGTCAGCTAAATATTCATCGACAAGCATCTGAAAGCTACGGCAAGGTTCTGGCACAAAGGACCCCGCGCAAAATTGCTTTACTCGTCGGCATCAATAAGTATTCATCTCAACCTTTGCGGGGATGTATCAGTGACGTGGAATTGCAGCGTCATCTCCTGATTCACCGCTTTGGTTTTAATCCCAAAGATATTTACACCCTGACAGATGAAAAAGCAACTCGCTCTGGGATTCTAGAGGCATTTGAAGAGCATTTGATTAAGCAAGCCAAGCCTGGGGATGTGGTCGTATATCACTACTCAGGGCATGGTTCCCGCGTTCTCGATCCAGATCCGATTGTGGTTAGTTCAAGTAACGACAAGAATGGATTAAATGGCACTTTCGTCCCGGTTGATGCTTCGCTACCGGCTGGATACCCGGAACAAGGCGGTGTGGTAAAGGACATTATGGGACACACCTTGTTCTTGCTGATGTCAGCGGTGAAAAGTGAAAATTTCACGGCTGTTCTGGATAGCTGTTACTCTGGCGGTGCCACTAGGGATCGTCGGGTGCGATCGCGCGATGGAGGCAGCAAGGTTCAAATTTCTCCAGAAGAAAAATCATACCAAGAAAAGTGGCTGTCACGCCTGAATCTCTCTCGTGAAGAGTTTGTCAGGCAGTATCGGGCGGGAGTTGCCAAAGGAGTTGTCCTTGCAGCAGCAGATCCAAATCAAACGGCGATGGATGTCTCTGTAAATGGCTTCTATGCGGGAGCTTTTACCTACCGATTAACGCAGTATCTTTGGCAGCAAACCAGCACGGTAGAGAATGCGATCGCGAAGGTTACTCAAGATATGCCTCAATACTATAACCAAACTCCCCGTTATGAGGTCAAGGTAGGCAGTGGGTATGAAAAGCAACCCATCTATTTCATCAATTCCCCAAATTTCTCTGCGAATGCAGTCATTACCGACGTAAAAGGCAATCAAGCGACATTGTGGTTGGGTGGCTTCGACGAGGAAGGTTTAGCAGAGTTGGACAATGGCACGGTGTTTACTATTACTGATGCTAAGCAACTTAGTTCAGGGAAGGTGACGCTGCGATCGCGTGACGGCTTAATTGGAATAGCGACAGTGGAGGGAGTTGTTGCACCAGGGACACTGTTACGGAAGATAGATTAATTTTGTTTTATTTGTCTTCCATACATCCGCTAGCAATCTAAATCGCTGGCGGTTGAGTGGGCAAGCTAAAGGAAAAACTCGTTGATGAAGTTTTTAAACTCGCTAACGAGTTGCAAAGACTCGTTGACAAAGTTCTATCACTCACTCTTGCGGTTTTAATACTCGTTGATGAGACTTTTATACTTGCTGACAAGTTATCAAGATTCATCGATGAGATTTTTATACTTACTTATGAGTTGTCAAGACTCGTTGACGAGATTTTGAACTTCACCTATGAGTTACAAAGACTCGTTGCCGAGATTTGGCTTTTGAGCAACGAGTCTTTTTACATCCTACGAGACAGGCGTAGCTTTGGGAGATTTGGTTCGGATTGCCTTAAAGCGATCGCCTAATTGTTCGGCAACGGTTTTTAGCCCAGGAGTCTTTTTCGCCGCCGTCTTCACGTAATCATATACTGTCAAACTGCTGCTCATGGCTTCGCTGCTGACTGCCATCAGCGTATCATCCACCTGTTCAGTCAGTTGTTGAAGTTTGAATAAAATTTCGGTAAGCGAGGCGGTTAGCTGATAGTCTCGCACAAAGTCCTCTAAGTCAAAACTAGCGGGGAGAATGTCGCGGTTGGATTGGGCAGCAGTGAGACTATTGTTGACAAAAGTAAGGCTTTTAGATCCCATCTTAAAGAGCTTGCGTCGTTCTTCGGTAGACAGGGTAATTAAGAAGGGCAGCTTTTGTTCGATAGTCTCAAGCGCTGCTTTGATTTCTTGGATATCGGCGTCAGTTAGGGAGGCAGAGATATTTTGATAAGGCATTGGAGAACTCCTGCGATGATTTTGGTGGGCGATAGCGATCGCCTTCACCATCTATTCTTAGGATTCCCACTCAAAAGCGCGATCGCACACCAGATTTATCTAGTTAACCCTGGCGAATGTCTGGCGGATATCTGGCGGATGTCCGATTGGCACCAGATGCAACTTAAACGAATCAACCCTCCCTCTACACCAGCGAACATCCCCTGGAAATTACACATCGCCTGTAACATTTTCCAGAGTTGAACTTGACGGCTGAACAGATTTTTAAAGTTGGCCAATAAATTTAGGTAGATATCCATCCTCACTTGCATAACCTCAAGCCTCCCAGAGATATATTGCAGCAGTAGGAACTAAATCAGACGCAACAGAGGGCAGATGCAGTTATGGCTCAATTACTGAAACGCGGCTCTATGGGCAAGAAATCGCCCAAAACATTACATACGCTAGTATTGTTGCCAGGGATAGTTCCTCAAAGTTTGGCGCTATTGATTGGTGTTCTGTTGTTGTCAGAGTCCGTAACTGCTACACCGGGGCGAATGGGCGTAAGCATTGCCCAACAGCCAGCCGCTACTGAGGAAGACGCAACCCGCGCTATAGCAAATCGAGCCTTTCAGGAGGGAGAGCAACTACGGAAGCAAGGAACAGCAGACTTTCTACGACAGGCAATTACA
>JBFLZA010000913.1:0-2929 GCA_040756535.1 Cyanobacteriota bacterium | reverse complement strand
GTTTCAACGATGTGCCAAATGCCCCTATAGATAAAGACAAAGACGCGGAGATGTCAAAATACTTCTAGTCTCTGCCTATCTGTGTTTAAGAACCTCAAAAAAAGTGAACGAACTACCAAAGCGCTCTTACAGGAGCAGTTTCTTCAGCTTGCTGTCCAGCCTCAGGAGTTGGTGTGGTTTCAGTCGCTGCTTCTGGTGTTTGAGCAGGTGTGGTTTCAGTTGTTGTCCTTTGCTGAGTAGTTTGCTCTTCTCGACGAATTGTGGTAGTCGTGCGATTGGTGTCTGCTGTAGCCAAATTTACTGATGTTGCTCTATTTTGGTCATCCAGTTGTACCGCAATTTCGGCTCCGGGTACTAGGTTCAGCCTAGTGATGTCTCGTTGAGGAATCATAATCTCTTGAGTCATACCATCAGGCATTTCTAGGCTTACCTTCTCGCCCTCAACTCTAACAATTCTGCCAGTAACAGGTTCCTCCGTCGTAGGTGTGGCTAGAGGCGTTGTTTGATTTTGCGTACCCGGTGTGGTTTGAGGTGTTGTTTGATTTTCCGTGCCAGGGGTGGTTTGAGGTCTTGTTTGATTCTCCGTGCCAGGGGTGGTTTGAGGTGTTTGATTCATATCCATCTGACTCAGCAACTGCTCTGAGGTGGATTCACCTACAGGACGAGCGATCGCTGGATACGCGGCTACTGCCGAAATTAACACGGACAGCATTGTTCCCGTTACAATTTTCAGCTTCTGAAGACGCATTAAAACCTCACTTTGAAACGATTTGAGTAACAGATCACACAATTAACTGTTGTCTTGGTCTGTAATGCTCGTTGTTCGGAGTAAATTAACCTTCAGATACTAAGGTCTGCTATTTAGGAATTCTATCTACCAAAATATAGAGATTCGACTCTCTAACTTTTTGAGGACAAAGACTACTGAAAAAATAAAGTTAAATGTGATACACGAGTTTTTCTAAAGTCTTGATTTTAAATAAGCTGTTTGCCAGGGAAATGACGCTAATCATGAGGTATAAATCTCAATTCCAACCCTTGACCTTGTTTCGTTTGAGTGCAGTCATCCTCGTGCTGCTGTCTCCTCAGGTACCTGCTAAAGCCTCAATTTTTCCAGAATTCCCTGACACAACCCAGGAAAACTCTCCCCAGAATTTTTGGTTTTTTGAGGGTTTACAATTACCGCCTCTAGGAGAGCCTTCTCTTTACCTTCCCTCTGAGGAAATTACTCCAGTAGAAAGTATCAATAACGACATCAACACTCACTTAGTTGTTAAGTTAAGCGATCGCCAGGTTTATGTTTATCAAAATAATCAGTTAAAAGTGAGTTACCCCATTGCAGTTGGCAAGCCGGGATGGGAAACCCCCTTAGGTAGATATCAAGTACTCACTATGCAACGCAATCCAGCTTGGCAGCATCCTTGGAACGATAAAGTCATCCCTCCAGGGCCAGATAATCCCTTAGGGGCAAGGTGGATTGGCTTCTGGACGGATGGCAGAAACTTTATTGGATTTCATGGCACCCCTAATGAACGATTAGTGGGACAAGCTGTTTCTCACGGCTGCATCCGAATGCGAAATCAAGATATCCTTGCCCTATATGCATTAGTCAAAATCGGTACACCTGTAACGGTGGAACCTTAATAAGCTGTTCCACATTTAACTTGCATATTTAGACGGGCAATACCTCCCGTTCCACAACAGTTTTAGCACTAATGATTGAGCAAACTAGATGTGGAGTAGCTTAATGGAGTCATGGGCAATTATGAATGATGAAAAACCGGACTAGAATTCAATTCATAATTCATCATTCATAATTCGCTCATTTTCTACCCATTACCAGCTTGGTATTAGGCCTCACTCAACACCCAGTTCACGAGAGTCCGAACCGGGAAGCCACTAGCACCAGCATTGTTACAACCCTCGTCTTTATCTGTCCAGACAGGGCCGGCAATATCCAAGTGCGCCCAAGGAGTCTCTTTCACAAATTGCTTTAAAAAGAGAGCGGCAGTAATGGAACCACCGGGACGAGGTCCCGTATTTTTCATGTCAGCAATGGGGGATTTCAGGCCCTCGAAGTACTTCTCTTCTAGCGGCATCTGCCATAGTTTTTCTCCTGCGGCTTCCGAGGCGGCTTTAAGCTGAGAAGCCAACTCGTCATGGGTTGACCACAACCCCGCCATATCATTGCCCAAGGCAACTACGCAAGCACCGGTCAGCGTCGCTAAATCCACGATCGCATCCACTCCCAGCTTTTCGGTAAACACCAACGCATCGGCCAGTGTCAGGCGTCCTTCAGCATCGGTGTTATTGACTTCAATCGTCTTGCCGTTGGAGGCGGTAAGGATGTCACCCGGATGCATCGCCTTCCCGCTGATCATATTTTCTGTCGCTGCGCTGATGAAGTGGACTTCAGTATCCGGCTTGATTTGAGCGATCGCTTTTGCCGCACCCAAGGTTGCCGCCGCGCCACCCATATCCGTCTTCATCGCCTCAATACCGCTACCTGCACCTTTGATATTTAACCCACCAGAATCGAAGGTTAACCCCTTGCCTACAATCGCTAATTTGCGCTTCGGCGTCCCTTCCGGCTTATAGGTAAGATGAATAAATTTGGGCGGCATATCCGAGGCTTTGGCAACGCCCAAGAAAGCACCCATGCCCAAATTTTCACACTCTTCCTGTTCTAAAATTTCTACAGCAAGACCATATTCTGTTGCGAGCGCTTCAGCCGTTTCGGCTAAGCTCATCGGTGTCACTACATTAGCAGGGGCTGCAACCAATTCTCGTGCCAAAATCACACCAGAACAGATAGCATGAGCATGGTTAATAGCGGCCTCTTGATTGCCTAATCCTAATAAATCAACCTGTTCTAACTTGATTCCCTTGTCTTCAGATTCAGACTTGAAGCGATTATCCTGGTGTAGCG
>JBFLZA010000912.1:0-2960 GCA_040756535.1 Cyanobacteriota bacterium | reverse complement strand
TGTTTTGGAAGAATTACAGTCAGGTTCGCCCATTATTTGCGGTTGGGAGGCACAAATCAGTGCGGTAGTGAACCATAATGAACCCGTATTCCTCCCTAAGACGAATCTCCGCCTAGAAGACATCACCGCTGGGTTTGCCTGCGCCTTACACATGCACCAACCCACTATCCCAGCAGGTGCTAATGGCGAACTCATCAGCAATCTTCAGTATATGTTTGAACATCCCCAGGAAGGGGATAACCACAATGCCGAGCCATTTACCTGGTGCTATTCCCGCATGGGAGAGTTTATTCCCCAACTGGTTTCTGAAGGGTGCAATCCTCGGATTATGCTCGACTATTCAGGTAATCTGCTGTGGGGATTGCGGCAAATGGGACGAGATGATGTCCTCAACAATCTCAAACGTATTACTTGTGACCCTCAGTACCAGCCTTATGTAGAATGGCTAGGGACAATGTGGAGTCATGCGGTTATCCCTTCAACGCCAATTCCTGATCTCAAACTCCACATCCAAGCGTGGCAACATTACTTTGCTGCTATTTTTGGCTACGATGCCTTGAAGCGAGTTAAAGGTTTTTCGCCACCAGAAATGCACCTACCCAATCACCCAGATACCCTGTATGAATACATTAAAGCCCTAAAAGAATGCGGCTATCGCTGGTTGATGGTGCAAGAACATTCAGTGGAAAACCTAGATGGTTCAGGGTTACAGCACGAACAGAAATATATCCCCAATCGCTTAGTTGCCCGTAATTCTCACGGAGAGACTATCAGCATAACAGCACTGATTAAAACTCAAGGGTCAGATACAAAGTTAGTGGCTCAGATGCAGCCTTATTTTGAGGCAAAAGGGCGAGGTAAGCAACAAATTGGTAATCTCACAGTTCCCTCTCTAGTTACTCAAATTGCCGATGGGGAAAACGGCGGTGTGATGATGAATGAATATCCCCGTGATTTCTTCAGGGTTTATCACGAAATCCGTGAACAAGGTGGAGGAAAAACGGGTATTGTTCCTATGAATGGCACTGAATATTTGGAACTAATTGAGGCAACAGGGGCTAATCCCGATGATTATCCGGCTTGTCAGGCGATTAATCAGCACAAAATTTGGCAGCGAGTTGACCCCAATCAGGCTACACCTGAGGCAGTGGAAAATGCGATCGCAAAGTTGAAGGAAACTGACCATCAGTTCCATATGGACGGTGCTTCGTGGACGAATGATTTAAGTTGGGTCAAAGGCTACGAAAATGTATTGGGCCCAATGAATCAACTCAGCGCTGCATTTCACCAAAAGTATGACCCACTAGTTGAACAAGATGCTTCAGTTACAAAGCAGTTGGAATACCAGCAAGCTTTGTTGTATAACTTGTTACTTCAAACGAGTTGTTTCCGGTACTGGGGGCAAGGAACTTGGACTGATTATGCTCGTGAACTCTATCGTCGTGGAGAAGCACTACTAACATAGGGATTCTGTTCAGCGCTTTTCCTTGAACTAGGAAGCCTAAAGGGAAAAGGTTTTTGATGGGAGTCGAAATCTCCTTCCACAATTCCCTTTTACCCTTCTCCCTTACCCTTTTCCCGCCCCGAAGGGGCTTTAAGCGGTCAGGTTACTACGGCAAAAACCGATCTAAGGCAGCCTTCAACTCATCAATTTCTACTTCGATATTGCCTTCTTCAGCAGCACGAGCAATACACTGAGTTAAGTGTTCATCTAAAATAATTCGTGCCACTCGATCCAAGGCACCCCGCACGGCAGCAACTTGTACCAATACTTCAGGGCAAGGGCGGCTCTCCTGCACCATTGTTTTAATCCCTCGGATATGTCCCTCTATTCGAGACAGCCGATTAATGATTCGCCTTAGAGATTCCTCATCATGAACGTGACTATGTGCAGATAGTCTTTTGTCATGATGATGGTGATTGTCGGCGTGAGTGTGATTCACATCTGGCTCAAGAGAATAGTTGTCTTTTCCAGACAGGGCAGTGGTTTCGTTAATCAATGGCTCAGCTCCAATTCTGGAAGAGGGAACATTTTGGGGATGGTTATACTTTCAATCCTAGTTTAGAGCAGAAAATCGAAGGTATTACTTTTTCGGATAACCGGAGAGCTTGTAGTCTCAATCCTTCTTTGTCTTTAGCAAAAATGTAGCTTATAACACTTCAATTTCCTTCTTGCATACGTTTGCTTTTTTGTCAATACAAGAGTTCTACACCAATTGCATCAAAGCCAAGGTTACAAAACTGTCAAAATATCTGTAAAGCGGCTTGTCGCCACGAGAAAACAATTACGAAAACTTTCATGAAACATTAACCGAATTCCGAATTAATGCTATGCGACTGAAACAGTTTTCTCTCCTACTCGGCAAAATTACTACATATTTCCTTGCGATCGTTCTAGGTGCTCTTCTGACGGTGGGCATTTATCGTGTATCGCCGTCGCAGGCAGAGCCAGCACCTGTATCTGAAACAGATACGCCCGCATTGTTAGCACAACGGCAGTCGGTTCCTGGAACAGCGACTCACAGCAGTTTTGTAACCGCAGCAGTTGATCGGGTAGGGCCAGCAGTAGTGCGGATTGATACCGAGCGCACGATCACGCAGCGTGTCGATCCGTTTTTTGATGACCCTGTTTTCCGACGCTTTTTCGGTGATGACTTTTCTCCCCAAATGCCCCAAGAAAGACGTTTACGGGGTCAAGGTTCGGGCTTCATTATTGACCCTAATGGAATTATTATCACTAACGCCCATGTCGTTGATCGGGCAGATAGAGTGACTGTAATTCTTAAAGATGGACGAACCTTTCAGGGAAAAGTACAAGGTGCAGATGAAGTAACCGACTTGGCTGTTGTCAAGATTGATGGCAAAAATTTGCCAGTTGCCTCTCTAGGAGATTCCGAGCAGGTTAGAGTGGGTGATTGGGCGATCGCAGTTGGTAACCCGTTAGGTCTAGATAATACCGT
>JBFLZA010000911.1:0-2965 GCA_040756535.1 Cyanobacteriota bacterium | reverse complement strand
GGGGCATGGCAATGCCATGCCCCTACAGCGTGTTGACGTGCGTAAGCCCTACCAAAGTCAGACAAAAGTTACTGGTAACATTCTGCACTGTCTGAAACATGGTACTCAGCTAGGATGGTTGCTCGATCCCAGCGAACGCTCAATCTTAGTTTATCAGCCGAATCGCCTACCGGATTTGCTAGCTAAAGCAGATGTTTTGCCTATTTTAGAAGGTGTAAATTTGACGCTGGCGGTTGATGAAGTATTTGCTTGTTTGAAGCGGAGATAATATTTTAAAGCGACGAGTAGAAAAAATGCGATCGCTTGGTGTTGAACCCTATCTGGATGATGCGGTGGAATGAGGGGAAGGTAGGGGGCGATCACAATTCTACGGTAGCTGGGATGCGATCGCACATTTCATAAAAAATCCCCCCGTTGCAGGGGGGTTGTAGGCGTTATTGCGAAAGCAGGTTACTTGGTCTTTTTGTTCAAAGCTTTGACCAGATCGGCAATTGACTTTAGCAGGGTTTGAGAATAGTAAGCCATTGCAATAATGATGGCTACTGCAACCCCGCCATACATCAGTAGGGGGGTTAATCCTCCCGTTGCAGGTGGTGCAGAGGAATCGGTTGGAGTGGTAGGGACGGTAATAACCTGCATCGGCTTAGTCAATGCGGCTTGTTCTGCTTCAGCCAGGGCATGAGCTTTAGGTGTTTGAGAAGCCATCGCTAAACAAATCTGAGAGTCTGAATTGTCCTTGGCTTGTTTGAAGCAAACTGAAATGTTTGATTTTGCTGGTTTTGCGGGTTCTTGTGAGTGAAGCATGATATCTACCTTGTAAACTTCGATCCCAAGGTAGATTGGGGTTTTCTCAGGTCAAAATTGCCCCAAACCAAAGCTTCCAGCAAGCTAGGATGGGCAAAAGGAGTTTGGGGTAGTGGATTAGGTTTGGGGTATGCCCCAAGTATTTTTTGGAAAAATCCGAGCTTGACCTATGACAACAGGAGAGGGGCACAGGACTTGGGCTGAGGATATAAAAAAACGGGTGAGCCTGGTTTTTGAGGTATTACTGACCTATGTCATAGAAGAATCAGATACGAGTAAGGTTGACTGGCACTCAGGAATAGAGGTAGAGGTATGGACAAAGTTAGAATTTTTGAGATACCGAGCAGTCCAACATATCAATCAGCTAAAAGACGAGGGATTAAAGAAGGAGTTACAGAAACTTTTAGCGATTTCAGACGCGCAGAAAACCAGGAGCAAAATAGGAGAATCCCTTAGCCAGTACATCAAGAAGCTTTTGCCTTCCTTGGACGACAAACGCAGTCAAGCAGATAAGTCGAGAGGCGATTGGCACTTTCAATTCACGCTCTGGCATGAGTATGAGACAAACAAGCTAGAGCAATTTAAGAGAGATAATCTGGCTCAGTTTGACAAGGCGTGGGATAGTCAAGCCAGTCAAAAGACCAAGGCAAAACGAAGCTCAAGAGGAACAAACAAATCTGCTCAGCTCAGCTTGACCCCTTACGACAATCTTGGGAAAGCCTTTGGCGTTAGGGGTGAGCAGTTTATCGGGCGTGACCAAACTCTCGACCATCTCCATCAGCTGTTGCAGCAAAATGACCTGGTAGCTATTGTCGGTATGGCTGGTGTGGGTAAAACGGAACTATCGATTCAGTATGCCCGGAGTCAGTTGCACACCTATCAAGGTGGTGTTTGCTGGTTGCCAGCTTTCGACTGGAGAGCTGTTGTGGTGGAGTTTGCCCGTCCTCGTTTCCCCAATTTCAATCTTCCCAATGAACTCTCCCTGGCAGAGCAAGTGGCGTATTGCTGGCAGCATTGGCCCGAAGGTGAAGTCCTTCTAGTGTTGGATGATGTGACCGATTATGAGCAGCAGGTGAGGGAGGACTTACCGGGAGACTCACGGTTTAAGGTGCTGATGACAACGCGGGAAGCTTTGGGTGCGCCTGTAGAGCCATTAGACTTAAATGTGTTAGAGCCAGATGACGCGCTGAAGTTATTAAAATCCCTGGTCAAGAAAACACCGGGACGGTTTGAACAGGAGCAAGCTTTTGCCGCACGACTCTGTGAGTGGCTAGAGTATTTACCTTTGGGGTTAGAGTTGGTGGGGCGACATCTGCATTTACAACCGGATTTATCCCTATCAGTAATGCTGTTTCAATTGCAACAACAGGCACTCAAGCATGAATCTATGGATCGCGATGAGGTTGACCCGCAAAGGGCAATGACAGCGAATCGAGGAGTACAGGCCGCTTTTGAGTTGAGCTGGGAACGGTTAGATGACAGGAGCAAACACTTAGGCAAGCTGCTAAGTTTGTTTGCCTTAGCTCCTATTCCCTGGGAGTATGTAGAACTTACGGAAAAGTATTACTGTAATTTATTTAATCAAGGTAAGGGTTTTAGCCCGGAGATTCTAAAGAAGGCTAGAAGGAAATTAGTTTACTTCCATCTGCTCAAGTATCTAGACCAACAAACCTACATTTTGCATTCACTAATTCGGAAGTTTTTTCAAAGCAAGCTGGAGGAGCTAGATCGTGCAACTAATTGAAGCTAAACAATCAGTTAAAGCCAAGCAATTAACTGAGGCAGAGAAACTAAAATACTCTTTCACAGCAGCAATGACAGAAGTGGCAAAGCAAATTCCTGAGGCATTTAACCGTGATTTGATTGCAGCCACGATCCCTGCGATACCCCATATGACAGAAGCAGCAATAGCCCAGACAAATTTTATTAGAGATGAGGATTTAATCTGGTCTTTCATCGGCTTAGGTAGGTTTTATAGAGGTCAAGGCTTTTACAAGCGAGCAGAATTTTGGTTTAAGCAGTGCCTCTTTCTTACCTGAGGGGGCGACATGAAAGCTAAAACGTTGATAAAATCAGCTTCATAGCCCTCATCCCTCGTAAATAATGCTCTAGTTTATTGCGATTTAATCTCATTAAGTCTTCAACGATACCCCAACAATTA
>JBFLZA010000910.1:0-2970 GCA_040756535.1 Cyanobacteriota bacterium | reverse complement strand
TTTTCTTGTTGGGTTTGTGTATCAACAATTGCTTGAGGCTGTGTACTAATCATCGGTGGAGCCTCAGGCAGTGTTGGAGGAGGCTCCCCTGCGCCAGCGCCACTCGCTCCGTCATTCGGTTTAGTAGCGGGAGCGAGGAAAGGCTTTTGAATAAGAGGTGGGTTAATGAGGGGTGGAGCTTCAGGCAGGGGGGGAGGGGGATCGCCTGCGCCAGTTGTGTTAATAGCGCTCCATAATGCAAGGGTAATATTGCCCTGGCTGTAGTCGCCAATGAAACTTTGGGTTGGCAAAATTAAATTATTTTTACCGTTAGTAATGGCTGCCAGGGTACCGTTAAAGGTTTTTTCTCCGTCAAAATTACCCACTACAAATGGATCGGTTTTGCGAAGAATCGAAATCCAACTACCCTCCAATCCTCCAGCCGTTGAAATACTGGAAATTATATTATTTTGGTCGATAAAAGCTCCAAGAGCCAAGAAAGAGCCGAAAGTAGAAACATCTACATCGCCTCCGTAACCAAATTCTCCTCCTTGAGCATTAATGTAGCTGACAAAAATGGAGTCAGAAGTATTAATAATATCAATAAAACCTCCGTTAAAAGAGCCAGAATGAGAGTCAATAGCACCTGTAGTAATTTGACCGTCGGCATAGAGCGAAATATCGCCGCCATTCCCATACAAGGAAGAGGAGTTTAAATTGCCAGTTTCGAGCGTGCTATTAGTATTGAGGTTAATATTGCCACCATTCGAGATGATATCGCCAGTGGTAATATTGCCATAAGCTTCAAGAGCGATCGCACCTCCAGAATTATCCGCAGCGGAATTGAGCGTACCGGCAGTTGTATTGATCTCACTATTACGACTAATCAGCGTTATCGTTCCACTGTTTGAAGTAATTTCATTGGTGATAACATTGCCATCTGCATGAAGAGTGATATTTCCTTTAGAAGAATTAAGAGTACCGGCGGTGGTATCGATTTTCCCTTTACTACTGATGAGGTTAATACTTCCACCGTTTGAAGCAATGTTACCTGTGGTAACGTTACTATCGGCATGAAGACGGATATCCGCATTAGAAGAAGTAATGTTTCCCTTTGCGGTATTGATTTCACCTTGACGGCTTATTAAGCTAATACTCCCGCCTTCATTACCACTAGCTTTTATATTATTGGTGGTAATATTTTCCGCTGCAAAAATATTGATGATGCCGCCATTCCCACCCAAGCTTGAGGAATTCAAGTCTCCAACATAAATATTACTCTTACTAGAATATAGATTAATATTGCCACCCTTTCCATTGACAGATGACGAGTTGAGTATACCAGCACTACCATTTATTTCTCCCCCCGTGCTGTAGACGGTAATTGTTCCACCATTGCCATTGATACTAGAAGCATTTAGCCCACCCGTTGTGATGTCGTTGGCAGCAAATAGGGTAATTGCCCCTGCATCCCCATTAGTAGAAGAGGAATTGAGGATGCCTGCACTGGTATCAATCGCGCCACCGCTGTTTAGGTAGATAGCGCCACTATTTGACGCGATCGCTCCCGTTTTAATATTACCCGTCGCCTCTAAGAAAACCGGCCCTCCTGAAAGACCAATGCTGATATTTCCTACATCAATGCTGCCTTTCGATGAGACACCTGTAAAGCTGGAACTACCGCTGGTACCAGCTTTCAAAATCAGGGTTGGCTGACTGGAAATCGTCGGATCGATGCCATTGATTGTAATATTTCCTGCCGTAATACTTCCTGCCGCCTCTACTTTCAGCGAAACACCCGTATAATTTCCCAGATTTACATCTTGATTAGAGATAATAATTGGGTCAAGCAAACTAATAAAAGTTCCCGGTTTTCCGGACAAGTTAATAATTGAGAAACTACCATTACTTGTATAGTGAGCATCTCCGGAAATAACGCCGTCACTCACCAAACTGAGGTTGCCTCCGCTGAGAAAGGGTGTCGTCTGGGGATGATTTAATGCCAGGATATCGATGCCGCGATCGCCCTGAATGTAGAGATTTCCTCCCGCGTGGGCAATAAAGGGATTGGCTAAACTATCCCGCACCCGCACCGTATTCCGCGCCAGTAAGTTCGCGTCTCCAGTCGTCTTAATTTGGCTTTCCACTAAGGTTAAATTGTGGGCGGCTGACAGCGTTGCCGTTTGCGCTGTTGCATTTTTTACCACCACATCCCCCGCTTCCACAGCGATGCCAGAACCCGTTAGCTGTACGGTGCCGTTGCTATTAACTGTTAGCCCAGTGGCATTACTTCCGTCTCCACCCGTCAGCAACTGGGAAAGAGAGAGGGAGGGAGAGGGAGAAGCCACGAGGGATTGAACCTCTAAACTCAACAAATGTCCAGCTTGAGAGATGCGTACCTCACTCTTTCCGGGCACAGTTGCCACGGTGATACTACCCCCAGGCGCTGATAGAATTCCCTCACTGATGATGGTGCCGCCGAGGAGAGTTAAGTTGTGTCCTGAATTGAGACTCAGGATGCCCGAATTAACAATCGCACCCGGTTGAGGGGTGGTGAAAGCAAAGGTGTTCGGCGTTCCTAGCAATGCTGCATAGTTATTTTGCCCGGATGCATTAAACCAATTCGAGCCAAAACCAATACGATTGGCTGTCGTGGCGGTAAAGTCTGCTGGCACATTCAAACGGGCTTCTGCACCAAAAATAATGCCCGCTGGATTCACCAAAAACAAGTTAGAATTGCCACCGCTAACCTGTATCAAACCGTTAATGATAGAGGCATCACCGCCGCTGACTCTCCCCAGGATATTTTTTATTTCTGGTTTAGAAATAAAATTTGCGATTTGGTTAGCATCAAGACCAAACTGGGTGAAGCTATGGAAAAGATTTGCTCCATTAGCAGATGTTGTGCCGCCAGTGATGTCGAAGCGATTGCCTGTAGGCGTAACGATGGTGCCGGTGCCATCCGTTGCTGGAGTAATGGGTTGTGCTGAC
>JBFLZA010000909.1:0-2980 GCA_040756535.1 Cyanobacteriota bacterium | reverse complement strand
AAATCGGCATTAAGTGCCGATTTGGGTACAAAGTGCGATCACTACTCTCGCAGCACAGCGACCGACCGCAGGCGATTCCGTTGCTAGCCACGGGCGTAAAGGGCAGCGCCGAGATTTGAACTCAGCACGGGGACCTCACATTTGTCTGATTTTCCTCAGAGGATGCTTTGGTCGCTCCTGGTTTGCCGACGAGGTACCTCTACCCAATAGCAACTCCAACGCCGCATGCTTCCCACGCTTGAGTAACTACTAGATGTCAGCCTAACAAGCCGCTTTTACCCTTTTTGGCACCACCACTGCCCACCTTAATAGTAGCTAAGGAACTAAGATGTAACATTGGCCTTGAGGATGATACCGTTCTAAAAATACCGTTCCAGCAAGAATTTAGTGGGGTTGCTGTGTAGACAAGAACTAATCCCATTACTCCAAGGATTGAATACACAACAACTCGCTCTATATTTTTCATGGTTGGTAGGTAAAAGCGTCCAAACCGTACTTCTCTTAGTAATCCCTTTGGACAAAGTAAATTTCACATTCAACCATGAAGTTACGGTAATTTTGGATGAAGACGGCGTGAAGCTTGGATTTTGCAAGATTGTATTGAATCAGGAGTAGCTTTATCGTGAAACCAGCAACTACTCAAAAGCTTCGTTGAATAAAACGATCGCAACAACCCTCAAATCCTCGCTCGACTCCAGGTAATCGCCGCAGTGTTCCCTCGCCTTCTCCAAGCAGAAGCGCATCAGCTTCGCCCTCTCCTCAACCCGGCTTGCGATCGCACTCTCACAGCGGCTACCCGATAAGTCAAATCCGCTCCCTGCAAGCGTTTGCGCGGCAGATAGCGGTTTTTGAGGCGAACAAGGGGGGAGAACTATTTCCGGAAACAGTTTCCCTCGCTCCGGTAGATTAGTGCGATCGCAAAAGTTTTCGGTCTACTGAAATTGGCTCTAAACAGAGCTTTCTCTACAACAGCACCATACAGGATGGAACCACGTCCCCTTAGTGTAGCCCTTGGCAGGTGAAAGCAGCCCAGTAGAAGGGGTCAGCAAAGGGATAAGCCGCTTGACTCAAGTGCTTGAGACGAGTTTTGGCGTTGTAAATCAGTTGGGCAAGCTTTTTATACTGTTCTCGCTCTTGTTCCCAAGACTGGTATTCGGGTGAGTCTTGGGGATATTGGTCGCGTTTGTGTTGGGCGTCTTTTGCCTGTTGGGACGCGCTTTGCAAGCGTTGGGAGAGTGATTGCTCTAACTGGGGTCGGTAAACAGACTTAAATGTTTCACCCGTGAGTTGCCGCAGAGTTTGCTGGGCTTGCTGGAGAGCTACGGCACGATTATTACCCTGACGCCGTTGCTGGTAATAGCAGATGGAAAATAGCGCTGTAGCTAGGTCATCCACTGCCCAGAGGGTGCTGATAACAGTTTTCGCTCCCGCACAGAGGAACCCAGTGGCGAGGGTGAGCAGGTCGTCTGTAATGGGGGTGAGTCCCAGATTGGTTTCACAACAGGAGAGGAAGACTTCACTCAGGTTGGGGAGTCGCCAGCTAGGAGAGAGAAGTTGCCCTAAGGTAATGACGCCATCGCCCAGTTGGAGGGCAGATTCTAAGGGGTTGTCCAGGCGAGAACTGGCATGGTGGCTGGAGTGGATGCCTTGCATAAAGCGGGCATCCAAACTCAAAGGCTGCTGACTTTGACGGTATAAATCGAGAATATCAAACTTGAGAAACTGATTCACCCACCAGACAAAACACTGCCTGACCTTAGTTGGTGAATCAAGCGTGAGATTGACTCGCTTTTTTCGAGCAAACCGCTGAAAGTCGGGAAACTTTCGCTTCACCTCTTCTAGCGTTTGATTAACCGCCTGCAAGTAATCTGGATGAGGGTCTTTACGCAGTCCAGGCAGTCGAGGAATTATCGCCAGTAGTTGTTCCATTTCCTGATCGCATTCTGAACTGCCACTAGGAGATTGTAGAAGCTGCCTAATTAACTTGTGTGATCGCTCATCGAGATTACTCATTGGCATCAAGAAACAGAAATTGATGGGTTTCCAGGAAACGGCTGATGGAGTGACAACTTGCGCTAGGTACAGTATTTCATAAGTTGATAACCGCAAAGCTCTCCGCGATTCAGGTTCACCAAACTAGGATTGCCACAGGCTCTACGATGGAGACGCAAGCCCCTCATCACCCGAACCTTAGTTTTCTTCCGTTCGTGTAACCAGCCGACTTCTGCTAGCGCTTCATCAACCCAGCTAGAGTTAAAAACCGATGCGTAGATGCGATTAGAAACCCTTAACTTACCCTGCTGCTTAACGACCAATCCACTCAACCGCAATTCCAGGTGTTCCGGCACGTCAAATGCTTTGACTTCTCCCGCGACCAAAATTTGCCGATACACTAAAAGCAACTGATGAAAGCGCTGGCTGCTCCACAGGATGCGATTGCGCGAAGCGTACCGGCAAAGCCGATCACGAATTGTCTTCAGATGCTGTGGCTCATCACAGACTTCCCAGTTAGTGATAATATGCTTTTGCACTAAATTCTCAACCCACTGGGCTTCTCCCCCTGTAGGAATCGGTTCAGAAGCGTTCCGAATGAGCTGACAAATCTTTGGCGTGAGAAACGGCTGCCCCCCTGTCCAGTCCAATACCGCTTCCAGTACCGCCATTGGATTGCTGGCAATTGTTTGCAACCCCACAGCTAAAGGCTGGGCTTCCTCTAGACTAAAGCCTGTCAATGTGATCGCACGACCAATATCAAAGGGAGTGCGCCGCTTGTCTAGCATTAAATCTTCTGGAGTCGCTACCCCAACTAGAGCAAATGTCAGTCGGAGGTAATCAGGATTATCTGCCCGCTTGTTATAGCAATCGCGGATAAGTGCAAAAAAGTCTTCAGTTGAGAAGTTTAAGCTAAGAGTGCAGTCGATTTCATCTATAAAAATTACAATATTCTGAGAAAATTAAATTAGCAGAACTTAGTAAAGAA
>JBFLZA010000908.1:0-2997 GCA_040756535.1 Cyanobacteriota bacterium | reverse complement strand
ATTGCTCCTACTAAACTACGCCAATTGATCGAGCAGTTGGGAACGATTAGCACAAGCGAGAATCAGTAGAATTGAAAGAACTAGCAACTTTATTAGCACCTCTATGCTAAATATATCGCACTTGATTTTGCATCTCTTCTGCTGTCACTTGATTCAAAATCACTAATAATCGTTGTGCAATTTCTTGAGGTGAACGGCGAACAGCAAAAATTACACCATAGTGCATCTGTCCTGAAGCAAAGTAAGCCTGTACAAGAGCTTCAAAATCAGTTCGATTGTGGGTAACTAACGTTCTTGCTTGGCTCACTGCATAAGCAAATTGCTCTGCATCAGTAGCCTGAAGTTTTTCTGCATCTCGTGCGGTGATTACATCAAAGCCTCTTGCTTTTAGTAAGTCTGCCACCAATACATTGACATCTTCATCTAAGTACAAACAAATAAAAAGACTGCTCACAAATCTTTTACCAATGGGTCGATTAACTCATCAGGAATTCGATTACGTTCAATGTAATTGTTAATTTCATCTTGATGATCGCTGTAATAGGTTAATGCACTAAACACCTGCGCCAAGGTTAGATGAGGCAACCCTTTGGGAATTTCTTCGGGTGCAACACCCATACGCCAAGTTTCAACAATTGCTCTTACGGGTGTACGAGTTCCCTTAATAATTGGTTCACCATTCAGAATCTGATCGTCTCTAACAATGTAAAGATATTCCGTTGCTTGAACCATTGCTACTCTTAGAAATTGTTATTGTTTATTGTATCGTTTATCTTAATTCTCCCCTGAAGACAGCGATCGCATATCTTGTAAATTGCGTTTCCTTCGTCAACCCAACATCTGATTTTTGCCTAACCTTCATACCCTATCTGCGATCGCCCAGCGAGAAGAGCCAAGCAGATGCAGGTAAGCAGACTAACAGCCAAGGCATCAGAAACAGAGTAGAGCTTGAGGTCGCCTTTCAACCTTACAAGTGATGATGGTGCAAAGTTCGGGCTTTGAAGCAAGAAAGCCGTTCAGTGGTTTACCAAGCATTACAGCGCACCAAGCAAGGAAGAGCTGATTTCTCAGATTATCTCATTGGAGCGATCGCCCGACAGATAGGCTGTACTGAAACCGTAACCTTCGATCAAAAGTTGCGAACAGAGCCAGGATTCCATTGCCTTTAATCAAGCACAAGTTAACCGTTGCTAAGCTTTAAGGCGATGAGCAAGCGCTACCCACTCGTTGCTTCGTTCACAATCAACGGCTTCAAAACCTACCTTGCTCAAAGCGGAGTCAACCTCACCCTCATAATCGCGAGTAAAACCGCCTGTAATCAGCAGTCCCCCCTGTGCCTCAGTCCGACGCAGCGCCTGCCGAAAGTCATCAGCCAGAGCAATATGTACCCGTGCCAGGATATTGGCAACAATCAGGTCAAAAGTTGCTGTAGGCTGAATGGTTGGCACATTGTCGCTGGTGTTCCCACCCATCCAATGCCCCAAGTCGCTGCCTTGTCCCAGGCTTCCTTCCCTAACTGTTACCTGTGCTTCTACGCCATTCCGACAAACAGCATCTTGGGTTGCCTGCACAGCGATCGTGTCGTTGTCTAGCGCTAAAACCTGTGCACCTAGCTTCGCCATTGCTACAGCAAGAATCCCTGAACCGGAACCGAGATCGAGAGCATTCATGGTGGGAACAATGTGCCGCTCAAGCAGTTGGAGGCTGAGAACGGTAGCTGGATGTAAACCACTACCAAAAGAGCCGCTAGGCTTAAGTCTCAAGGTTACTTCGTCCGCTGCATCAGATTGATAGGGCGCGTCGGGAGCGAGGACAATGAATCGTTGCCCAATCCGATGAGCAAGGGAATTAGCTCCTTGTGTAAGAGCGGGTTTTTCCTCTACTACAGCCATCTGAAGTACACTGGTCAGTCCAGTACGGTGTAGAGGCTCTAACAGATTATCGATTTTTTCCACACGCGCACGTACACGGATATCGTAGGGCAGATAGAAGCAAATCGTGAACGCCCATTGAGGTGGTACAACGTCCTCACTGAGAGGATTTAAGTCCGGCTGAACGTATTGTGTGATATTAATTTCACCTTCATAATCCGTTGTGGCAAGCATTGCACTCACCCAATCAACGGCCTCGTGCGTTGTGTCGATGCTCAACTCCATCCACGCCATGTTCTCCTCCTTTGGGCGTTACTGCTTCTGCTGTAGGAATAAATCCTCACCAACAATATCGTCAAAAAAACAACCAACGAGCTTCTTGAGTCGCTAACTCCATCCCCAACTGAGTAGAAATAGCGCACCGAGCAGTGCTTCCGAGATGACACCACCAATATTTTTAACCGAGGCACTCTTGTCGATAAAGCTGGATAACAAGCGAACAAAGGCAGCAGCGATCGAGGCAGCTCCGACAACAGTAAATGCATCCGTCGATTGCAACCAAAGGCAGGCGGCTCCCAACACCAGAAAAAAGCTACCCAGCGTTGCACGGATTTCAGAAATTCCTAATGCAGTGATGGGTTGAATGCCAACGAATGAAGCAATACTTTTGGGAAATAGCATCCCAGCCCCATCTAGGAGCATGAGGAGTACAGCCGCTAAATTAGGTGCGATGAGAAAAACAGTCGTCACAAGCTAGCGCTTCTACTACAGGTTCTCTTCCTATATGCGCTCTTGGCGTTGAGGTAAGCCCCTGTCTATCGGCATAATCTGTACATATATAAGATGCGTATAATGTGCAATCAAGCGGATTTGATACTTGCAAAAAAAAACAAGAGAGCCGAATTTTTGACTCTCTCGATCATCAGGGTGCATCTACTAGTCTTATTATGGCGGTTGGGCATGAGGGGTGTCACCCCCTATTATGTAAAGATTTGATGAAGTACGAGCAACTGCTTGCTCATTTCCCTTACGCCAACAGTCGGAAGCTACCGAGCGTACTGGCAATGGTGTTTGAAATACTGTTACTGGCGCTTAGTTTTTTGCAAATATACCAAAAACGTTGATG
>JBFLZA010000907.1:0-3023 GCA_040756535.1 Cyanobacteriota bacterium | reverse complement strand
GACTAACAAAATAAATTTCTATAACTCTACAAGAAGTTTAGTCCATTTCAATGGACTTGAGCTATGAGCCGTGGAATTAATTCCACGGCGGGTGGTTATCTCACTGCAACATCTCAGCCTAAAAATATATCTCGCAATCTAAAATACCCAATCTGACAAGCTGCATAATCACATTGATTCAAATAATCTAAAGGATACCATTCATTTTTACTAATCAATTCAAAATAACTACCATCCTGCTGTGCAACCTCCGGCTCTATACCCGTTACATCAGCATAATATAGATAGCAAATTTCATTCGTCTGAGTCCCAACAATATACTTCCCTAGCGGCAAAACCTGAACGGAAAACCCAGCTTCTTCATACACCTCTCTTACCGCTGCTACCTCTGGTAATTCCCCTTCCTCTATCCCCCCAGTAATTGGGCAAGGATAGAGTGTATGTTCTTCGTTAATATCAGGAACATCGATACAAAGAGGCTGCTGCCTAATCAGAACTTCATACCCATCTCTGTTAAGATTACGTCTTCTCACAAGAAATATCCCAACAGAATCTCTTCCTTTCCTTTCTAAATAATGAAAACCCCTAGCTGTTTCCTTGACAGTAATCCAATCAGTCCTAAAAATAGTTTTCTCTTTGTTCATCGTGCTGGATGCAATATTTTGGAAACATTCACAGGACTTACCTATTGACAGAAACCCAATAATATGAATATGTCCTAGTTTTTGGTTTTACAGGTTTAACACCGAGGCATCCCCAAAAACTATTTCCCTCGTTCGCCATTTTTGCCAAATCGTGTTTCCTGCACTGTATTGCCAACGCCCTGCATGACTCCACGAACGACTAAACCAATACTTCTTCCCAAAACTTGAGTCAGGACGTAAACAACTCCTCTACCCAGCCAAGCAACAGTGCCTCGCAGACGGGGTGCGATCGCATCCCGCCCCTCATACGCTAAAGTTACACCTAATTGAATCCCCTGAAGTTGTTCTAACTCTTGACGCCGAGGGGCATAAATTGAGATTTGCTTAATCCCCGTGTCGCTGAGGACAAACAAATTGTACCGGCTCTCAAAGATAGCTTTTGGCTCCTCCAGCCATTGTAAAATGCGATATTTCCAAGATAAATTGTTACGAAATCGGGCAATTTCCCGTGATGAAATGAGTTGTTGATTATAGAGGCTTTGCTTAATTGTTTCGATATCAGAAAATTCATTTAAGAGGGGTTGAATAGCTGCATTAGCCACTTGGATAATCAGGTTCTGGAGTACAAGTTCTGCCCGTGCTAGAGCCTCAGGTGTCCGGGCTGGATAGGATACATTATCAATAATGATAGGAGCCTCAAATAGCTGATGGGATAATAATTCAATCACCCAAGGAATTTTATCTAAAATAAAGCTCTGCACACTGACGGTGTAGCTCAGCAAAACATTAACAACTTCTAAATCCTGACTTCCCATTGGCAACGTGTAATATTTGCCAAAAAAATCGGTGATTGAGGCTTGCCATAAATCCAGCAAAATTTGCGATCGCTTTTGCACAAGCTGATCAATCGTCACCTGAGAGAAACGCAATTCCTCTAGAATTTCCTCAAATTTTCGCAGAACAACGCCAAGTAAAGCCTGTTTTTTGTCTGTAGCGAGAATATCAATTTCTAAGGGCACACCTGTCAGGTTAGACAAACTCGATTGCAGGTTTGCCCAAGTCACATCAAAGGGTTGAGCGAGTTTGGAATTGAGCAACCGGGATGGGGGAGACAGGGGAGCAGAGGAAGACGAGGGAGAAAGTTGTTGCGAAATATTGCTAAATCCTCCTGCTTGCCCTGGTTGTCTCCTTTGTCCTAAAACCAGTCCTCCTTGCTCCCTAACTACCGTTTCCTGTTTTCTTGTTTCCGGTTCCAGCAAAATCACATCAGCAGGCAAAAACTGATTCACCACCCAACGCGCTGCCAGAAGTTCTCGACGGCGTCCGCTCCAGAATAGCCAGTCGAAGTTGGAAAGGGTAGGATTTTCTAGCTGTTGCGTCACCAGATCTAATGTGCCTTCAATTTGTTGCAGTCCGTAGGAACGCAGTTTGTGATGCCAGCTTGGAGGGCGTATTGAAGGGGTTGGCAGGGTTGACTGTGGCGGTAGCATCTGCCAATACAATTGGCCGGATACGAGCTGGCGAATGATTTGGACAATTTGGGTGATGGCACATCCCTTAGGGCAATAGCCTTCAATGCCCACGTCTTTGGCTGATTGGAGTAAAAGAGAGTCTGAATGTGCCGTTAGCAGCAAGATTGGGAGATTCGGGTACTGAGCCTTCAGTTGTCGGCAAAGCGGTACGACAGACAGCTCATTAGAGTCAGGTTGACCCCTTGCGAAGTCTAAAACAATTAAATCTATCTGTTCAGACTGCGCCAGAATTGCCAAAGCTGCTGTTCCCGTTTCTGCCTCAGCAACCACTTGTAAGTCAGGAAACGCTTCTAAAGCCGTGCGTAAACCCAGTCGGAAGATTGGGTCATCATCAATTAAGAGCAGACGAATTAAGCTCTTAGGGAGAGCGGCGCTTCCTGATCGGGTAGATTTTGGGTCGTTGTCCTGCTTCACTGACGGAATGGCTGACACTCCTTACATTATGACTCCATAAGCGATCGCTATTGCTGATGAGTGTGATTGACAATTGCTTTAACGATCATTAGCCTTCCTCTAGTCTGTATCGAAGGGAATTAATCGCGCATCTCCACTGCTCGACGCTTTTTGCTCTGTCCAACGAGCGATCGCGGCTTGAGCTTGTCCGTACAGTGCTCGTTGAGCAGGAATTTGAGAAGCCGTTGCGATCGCAGCATCGAAGCGTCCTTGAGCGGCGAGGGCATTCGCGGCATCTAAAATCGGTCGATCTTGGATGGTTTGAACGTGGGCTACCCAATTGGCGATCGCTTTTTGGGCTTCAGGATACAGGGGGCGTTCCGAACGAATCTGTCCAGCGGTAGAAATCGCGGCGACTAAATCCCCCCGTTGAGCGAGTGCCTCAGCTAAATCT
>JBFLZA010000906.1:0-3038 GCA_040756535.1 Cyanobacteriota bacterium | reverse complement strand
TCTCAGGGTAGTAATCGACTCTGTCACCCAACCCAACGGCGTTGAGCATAGCGATGGATCGGGTCCGGACTTCCCGTTGTGAAATCTCGTTGTTCAGTTCAACTGCCATCCCGACATTCTGCCGAGATGTTAAGAATTGCAGCAAATTATGAGATTGAAAAATATAGCCGATATGGCGACGAACGTGCATCAACTTGCTTTTGCTTGCTCCACAAAGCTCTTGCTCAAAGACTTTTAGGCTTCCGGATTGGACAGACCGCAATCCACCAAGCAATGTCAGCAATGTGGTTTTTCCTGACCCTGACGGACCTTTCATTATGACAATTTCTCCAGAGTGAATTTCCATGTTTATGTTAAATAAAACTTGTTTTCGTAATGCTCCATGTCCCCAAGAGTGGTTAATATTCTTAATTGCGACAACTGGTAATTCAGACATTCGCTTACTGGGTGAAGAACCTAAAAATTAGAAAATATCAGCTGGATCTGCGTCTTGCAGTTTACGCATAGCAATTGCACCAGCAATCAAGCACATCAACACCGTTAAAACTAATACTATAGTGGCTCGCGCTACCGTCATTACAAGCGGTAGAAAAGTGGCACTTTTGGTGAGATCGTACAAGCCTAAACAAATAACAGCTCCAGGAATATAACCTAATACTGCTAGGATTAAAGCCTCTTGAAAAACGATACTTAACAAGTAGATATCTGAATACCCAATCGCTTTGAGGGTTGCGTACTCTGCCAAGTGGTCCGAAACATCGGTATAAAGTACTTGATAGACAATTACTGCACCGACAACAAATCCCATCGTTACGCCTAAGCCAAAGATAAAGCCGATTGGGGTGCTATTAGCCCAGTATTCTGTCTCAAGATCTACAAAGCCCTGCCGAGTTACCACTTTAACATCTTTTGGAAGGTAAGCTTCCAGACTTGCCTGAACTTTTTGAGCATCGGCACCGGGTTTGATGGTAATCAAACCCACATCTATTTCCTCTGGATTGCGATTTCTGTCTATTCTTAGAAAAGTTAAGTCACTAACGATTAAGTTACCGTCAGCGGAAAATGACGGACCTACCGTGAATAAGGCTCCTACTTTAACTCTCCGCTTATTTACTTCTGTGGTGACAATTTTTCCTTGTTCAAATTTTTCCGTAATAGTAGCGTTCCCGAACTCGGGTCTAGAAGCGCGATCAAATAGAACAACATCAGGTGACTTCAGCTTATCTACATTATAATTAACATCTGGTAAGTTAATAACTAATTTTTTAGGGTCAAAACCTAACATTAATATTGCATAATTTTGGTGATTCTGTGGATTTTGCCAGGATGTTTTATTAATATACAAAGAACTGGCTGACTTGACGCCTTCAAAGGCAAGTGACTGGTATAAACGACGCCGGGAAAAGCTTTCCATGTAGCTAATGCTTTTAGTTTGGGGACTGATTAAAATCAAGTCTGCTTGTAGGCTCCTGTGGATACTTGTATTGACGTCGTAGAGCGCATCTTGGAAACCAAGCTGCATAAACATGAGTACATCGGCAAAAGTAATACCTGCTATAGCCACCATGAGGCGGATTTTTTCGCGAGATAGTTGTAACCAAGCTACGGGTGTTTTCGGAAACATTGTTTAAGCCTATTCAATGTGCCATTGAAGCATCAGTTGTATTTTGTGAATGGCTCAGATGTCGATGACGACCTGAACTTGTAAATTTGTAAAGCCTGCAACTAATTGACTATCTTTTAGATCGAGGCGGATTTTGACTTCTACCACTCTGACATCCACATTGGTAGATGGGTCGGTATCAAAGATATTTTTTTTGTTAATTTGCAAACTAATCTGGTCTACAATTCCCCGTAGTTTTCCTGAAAAGCCACCGTGTTCGCTGGTAATAGTAGCTTGTTGACCAATTCGTACTAGACTCACATCAGTCTCATAAACCTCTGCTATTACGTACATCTGAGCAGTTTGTCCCAGGTCTACAATTCCCTTCGGACTGACAATTTCGCCAAGTCTAGTGTTGATTTTCAAAACCTGACCATCAATCGGAGATCGCACATAAGCTAATTCCAGCTCTGCCTCCGCCCGTTGAACCGCTGCGATCACTAGTTCGACCTCCGCTTGTGCTACCTCTACATCTATAGGACGAACCTCAGCAACCTGATCCAGGGTTGCTTTAGCCTCATTGATCTGCTCTTGAATGGTGGACTCAGTTCGTTTCCGGATAGCTTTGCTTTCGTTGAGCTGTTCTCGAACTTTTGCTACTTCCAAAAGCTTACTATCAAACATGGAAGCGGAAATCGCACCCGCTTGGTACAGCTTTTGATAGCGCTGATACTCAGTTTCAGCATAGCTTAGCTCGGATTCTAAGCGAGCAATCGTTGCTTTTTGGGCCTCAATTTCTCCTCGCAGTTCAGCTTGTGAGCGAGCAATCGTTGCTTTTTGGGCATTAATTTCGCCCACTTTAGCACCCGCTTTTACTTGGGCTAAACGTGCTTGGGCGACTTTGACTTGTTGTTTGGCTTCTTGTAAAGAAGCTTGCAAGCGCGTTTGGCTGTCCAGATCGGCAATTAATTGTCCAACCCGAACCCTGTCTCCCTCTTTCACATAGAGTCTATCCACCCTTGCACCTTCAGCCGAAGTGGGAGCAGACAGGTGAATAATTTCCCCTTGAGGTTCTATGCGCCCTAATGCACTAACTGCAACAGCCGCAGGTGTACTGAGCGAGGCAGTTTGTAAGGAATTTTTCCCAGTTAGTTGGGACTGTAAGAGATTGTGTAGAGGAGCTACAGTAGCTGCTAAAGCCGCAGCTACTGCTAGAGTAATAGTCCATCTTCCCTTAGGTTTTAAGAATGGCTGTTTTTTAACTCCTGACTCTGGCAACATTTCTGGAAGTCCCTAAAGAATGACTGGATTCTGTGACAAAGTTTAGAAAAACCGTACACTTTGGGTTCTAGGAGATAAGGATGAAAAGAGATCATCGGTTGAGGATATTGAGATACCCGAGTTATGGCAAATTGCTCGGTCTAGATGTCATTGT
>JBFLZA010000905.1:0-3044 GCA_040756535.1 Cyanobacteriota bacterium | reverse complement strand
ATAACTTGACAGTAGCCAAGGTACGCCAATGGTTGAGTGAGAACCAACCAACGAGGCTCAGTATCACCGATATCCCTAATGCGCGGGTGATGACAGCAGTTAAGACGGCCAAATGGCTCTCTGGTGCAGGAGAATTTAAAACGGTAGGTCAGTTTCAGAAAGCCTTGCAGGAACTCCAAGATTTGGGAGTGGAACCAGAGGATTGGTGGGCAATGGGTGAAGAACTACCGTACAGCGTTGAGATTAGCTGGTCAGATTCCGGTTCTGATGGACGCTATGATTTATTGTTTGTACGCTCTCAAGCTGAAAGACTCTCAAATGTAAGTCAATTGATGCCTTTGGTGCAGCAAGAGGAACATTTGCGTCCCTGGCAATCTTATGCCAATAATCCTTTGCAAGCAAAGGCAGTGCGTAAGTTAGTGCCGCAGTTACAGGCTTATCTTACCCAAAAGCTACCTGAGTATATGGTGCCTGCGGCTTATGTGGTGTTGGAGTCGTTGCCACTGACGCCGAATGGTAAAGTGAATCGCAGTGCTTTACCTACACCCAACTCGATTCAACCCGAATTAGTAGGAGGTTATGGTGCGCCTCGGACTGCTGTTGAGGAAGTGCTGGTGAGACTGTTTGCAGAGGTTCTGGGACTCAAGCGAGTGGGTATCCACGATAATTTCTTTGAATTGGGGGGTCATTCTCTACTAGCGACTCAGCTTGCCTCTAGGGTGCGGGATGCATTTGGGGTGGAGTTACCTTTGCGTAGTGTATTTGAAGCCCCTGCGATCGCACAACTCTCAACAGTGGTTGAACGCTTAAAAGATAACAAGAGTCCTAGTCAAGCCCCAGCTTTAGTGCCCATTTCTCGCGAGAATCGCCGCATGAAGCTATCCTCCCTAAACCAACAAAGTCAAAAACAGTAATAACTCGCATTTCTCACGCTTTAGGTAGCATCGTTGCCATCGCTCGACTCGCCAAAGGCTTCTTGCATATAGATATCTGCCAAGAATGACCTAGACAAAACTTTTGCTGTATTCAGTACGGTCTAATCGGCTATTTGCTGATGAGCGATTTGAATGTTTTTTCTCAGGAAATTGAGTTCATCATCATTCCCATCAGGGCTTTCATGGTTTACATTTAAATAATTTTGGTAGATAAATTTTACCCAAAAATCCTATTTCTTTAAAAATCGTTTATAGTTGTAAATAGATTCCACAAAACTAGGTTAAAAACTTGGCTAATCTTGTTGATACTGCCGTTAATGCTGGTTCTTTCAATACCCTAGTTGCTGCAATCAAGGCTGCCAAACTGGTAGATACTCTAAAGGGCGCTGGTCCATTCACTGTATTTGCGCCTACTGATGAAGCGTTTGCTAAGCTTCCAGATGGCACAGTGGATGCCTTGCTTAAGGATATTCCGAAGCTCAAGAAAATCCTGACTTATCATGTCGTTTCAGGCAAGGTGATGGCGGCTGATGTCGTTAAGCTGAAATCAGCTACTACGGTTGAAGGTTCAGATTTGAAAATTGACGCTTCCAATGGTGGTGTCAAGGTGAATGAGGCGACAGTCGCCACACCGGATGTTGCTGCTGATAATGGCGTTATCCACGTTATTGATACAGTATTGCTTCCCGAGGAAACAAACGAGTAGATAGCGAAGACTATCTGTGGGGCGGCAGCTACCTATAGCTGCTGCCCCACGAGTGTCTCAAAGTGCTTACTCGCAACACTAATAGAGAGAGAATGATTACAGAGAGTCCAGGTATATTATTAGGTAGACCTACTAATAATTAACTGAAACTCAAAGAAATTAAAAATGATTGAATGCATTTCTCTATTGAGTTTAGGGATATAAATAAATAGTTTTAAGTCAAAATGTCCTAAAGTATCGTTTAGGCATAGGACTCTTGAAAAGGGAAAAGTATTACTAGGCTGCAAGATAGCTCCCAATTAGCATTATTGCGTTTTTAACAAGACTGCAACTTTATCATTAATTAAGTATTCGTACATGCTTGTTTTGTTTGCTGCAAGGTAAGCGTCTGAAGAATGCTTATGACAACCGCTTTCCTTTCGATGCAAGCAAATAGCAAACATGGTACAACAGCTGAGAAATAGCTATGCATAACGTTCTAGACTACTACGAACTTTTGGGAGTAGAAAGAGATACTTCTATTGATGAGATTAAGAAAATTTATCGGAGATTAGCACGGCAGTATCACCCGGATTTAAATCCGAAAAATAAAGCGGCAGAGGAGAAATTTAAGGAAATCGGTGAGGCTTACCAAGTCCTCTCTAACCCAAATAGTCGGGCGCAATATGACCACTTCGATCGGGACTCGAACCCCGGCGAATTTCAGGGAAGACTAGCTGGGCAATTGCCTAGTCAGCAGAAACATCGGGACAATTGTGACGGCGGTGGTTACATTTCAACAGATGCAGTCGATTTGGGCCCGTTCACCTACTTCAATAGCTTTTTCGATCAATGGGTGGGGTTGGGTTCTAGCAGAAAAAAAGGCAGTAGACCAACAGCGCCTGCTTCAAGTCCACGCAATAACTTTCGCCCCGGCACCACGAAAACCAGCTACACAGTTACTTCTCGTACCCATCAGCAAGATATGGAAGCGCGAGTGACAATTTCTCTATCCCAAGCCTATGTAGGGGGGTACGCGCAAATTCGTTTGTCAGATGGGCGATCGCTTGAAGTCAATATGCCTGCTGCCATGGTAACCGACCAGCGCATCTACTTCAAAGGTCTAGGTTTGGGCGGCGGCGATCTGTACCTCAAAATTACGGTCGAACCCCATCCTTTTTGGAAGTTAGAAGGAACTGATATTCACTGCCGACTGCCGATTACTCCCAGTGAGGCAGTGTTAGGGGGACCAGTAGAAGTGCCAACCCTCAAGGGCCGCATGAAAATGAGTCTGCCGCCGGGAGTGAAATCGGGTCAACACCTACGCCTCGCAAGTCTTGGCTGCCTCGACGGTAACGGCAGACGCGGCGACATGGTAGTTGAACTCCAAATTGTGGTTCCCACAAATCCCAGTAGTCAGGAAC
>JBFLZA010000904.1:0-3049 GCA_040756535.1 Cyanobacteriota bacterium | reverse complement strand
CACCGCTTAAGCCAAGGACACCACCGATGCCGACGTAGCTCCGTCCTCCACGAGTAACTCTACCGGGTTCAATATCTTCAAGGCTCTGAGCGACAGTGGTGTCTTCCTCCTGGGAAGCTGTTTCTGGTTGCTCTGTGAGCGTAGCTGCAGAGGTTGATAGTTTTTCGGGCATCGGTTCAGTGCCAATGACACCCGTTGTTGCCTCCGGTGCAGTAACCTGGTTGCTCCCGATCGCTTCTTCCTGTAGTGTTTGGGTATCCGCTACAGGCTGATTGGAGTTGGCTAAGTTAGATTGTTGTTCCTCAGGCTGACCTGGCATTTCTGCTAAAACGGGTGCGGCAGTAGGGTTAGTCGCAACAGGGTCAACAGTTGTCGCAGATGTTGCAGTCGATGTATCTACCTGATACGGTGCATAAGCGGGTGCCGAGTTCTCCACAGGTGGAGTGGAATTCATCGCCACCGGATCGACTGTAGCCACGGGTGTCACAGCAGATGCATCGCTTGGCATCGGTGCAAAAGTGGGTTCAGTCAGAGTGGACAATAAATCCGTGCTCAGTGTCTGAGCTTTGGCTGAGCCAGTACTGCTCATCACCGTCAATGCTGCCGTACTGAGTAGGAAAGAAACAAGTTTAAAAGAGATACTGTTCACGTTCACCCCTCAACAATGGTGTCAGAATCTGCAAAAAGCAAAAGTTATTAGCCCATTTTCTCGGATTTTAGTGGTTTGACAACTAAAACCCTGAGGTCAATTTAAAAGATTCTGCGATTTAACGCTACCTACTCTGGAAGAGATTTAACAATAATTTCTTCTCTCTAGCGGAAGATTTAAGGATATGTCTGAAGTTTGACATTATCCTACGCATAGTCACAGACGGGCAAGATGCCCATCCCACGAGAAATAGCGATCAGGGTGCGTTACGCGACCCTATCACACCCTACAGATAGAGGTTAACCTTCAACCTTCAACCTAACTAAGCTAATTGACTCATTGCAGCCACAAATTGCTTGGAAATAAAGGGAAGAGTTGCCTTATTGTTGCCCTGAGCTTTACCCTCGGTAAAGACGACTAACAAATAGGGGCGCTGGGAGGGGAGTTCAATGTAGGCAGCATCGTGGCGAACTTTACTTGTCCAACCCGCCTTAGACCAAAGCTGAGCCTCTTGAGGAAGACTTTCACCCAAAAAACCCGTCACTTGATTTTCATCATCCTGTGACAAGTCAGCCGGGTTGAGACTGCGTTTCATCAAACCCATCATCGTTTGCGATCGCACAGCCGAAACCGCTACTCCTCCTACAATACTATGCAATAACCTTGCTGTTGCATCCGTCGTCAGCATATTGCGGTTTTCCATCATTTCTCCCAAAAACGCCCGTTCCCGACCATAGGGCCCATCTCCCCAGGTTTTTTGGTTAACATTGATGGATTCGAGTTCTTGCCAACCGAGAGATTGAAAGTAACGATTGACGATGTTGCGCTGAAACTTCCAAGTTTCAAAGGGGCCAGGGGAGAACTCTGGCCCACTCGTTGTACCGCTCAAAACATCAACCACTAAACTCGTAGCATCATTGCTGGAATTGACAATCATATCGCGGGTTGCTCGCTCCAACTCCGCCGAGGGTTGAGTCATCCCGCTTTCTAACCACTCCTCAATGGCAACGAGGTAGAACAGTTTCACCACACTCGCGGGATAAATTCGCTCAACCCCGCGATAGCTAAAGCCCCGGACTTGGTGTTTCCAAAACTCCTCAGCCGAAAGGGCACCGCCGGTATTGACGGGTACGGGCGGGTCGTAGACAATCCAAGTGAGCGCAATTTGATTGCGAGCAACACTGGGAAATTCTGCCCAAGTGGCTTCGAGGATGTCGTTACCCAGTTTTTCGAGTTGTTCGTCTTTCCGGAAAAAGGTCATAAGTAGCAGTGCTTAAACTTTAGGATACGTGCAGTTTGAGTTAAAGTCTTTAGGACACAGCTTACTCCTGTAAGAGCGCGTTATCTCACTCAAAGCTCACCGCTACTTTCAAATCATGGTTTCTCTAGACCAGTTACAAGCAGGCATTGACACGACAGGCAATCAGGCTGATGAATACCAATGCCTGGTCAATCTAAATCTTTATGATTCTCCCAACTGTACCCGTTTAGCAACTCAGGCAGCAGTGGGGCGTCACTTGCAATTTCTCACAGGGATGCAAGTGGAGGAGGGGTTAGAAGTGCGGTTGTGTGAAGATGGTTATGCCGCTTGGTTGCGGGTGCAAGATCTGGCTGAACTGGAGAAGGCGGAAACGAGGTATAGTGCGATCGCAGTTTCACTCGATCAAATTCAAGAACGCATCCCAGAAGTTATCGCTTTTACTAAACAGGCAATGCAACAGCCGAATTACTACCTCTGGGGCGGCACAGTGGCACCTAACTATGATTGTTCAGGGTTAATGCAAGCTGCTTTTGCCGCATCGGGAATTTGGTTACCTAGAGATTCTTACCAGCAAGCCGATTTTACCCAACCCGTTGAGTTTGACCAACTGCAACCCGGCGATTTAGTCTTTTTCGCCAAAGCTGAGAGGGTAAATCATGTGGGATTGTATTTAGGAGATGGGTACTACATCCACAGTTCAGGGAAAGACACGGGACGCAACGGCATTGCGATAGATAAACTCTCGGATGAGGGGGATGAGATTGCCAATGCGTATTTTCGGCAATTTGTCAAGGCAGGGCGAGTGGTGGCGAGTTATGATGAATCTCACTGACTTAAGGAGAATGGCGCTGGCATAAGAGCCTTGAAATAAATTTCAGGCTCAAAGCTGAAGTAAGCTAAAGCTTACTGAATCAGTCTTTTAACCCGTTGAAACGGGTTTTAGCTTTGACGCCGAATTTTAATTCAGGGCTTAAGTTAGGGGCATTCTGCTATAGCTGAATAAAAGATACTAGCAAGAGAAAGACGATTTCCAACACATAAGTGGTAAATACACTGGGATTAAACAAACCATCCCAAAGGTAACCTTGGATTTTAGCATTGGGGTTGCGCTTAAATGCCCGACTCCATTGCATACAAAT
>JBFLZA010000903.1:0-3058 GCA_040756535.1 Cyanobacteriota bacterium | reverse complement strand
TCATACTGTCCCACATTGGGAGCAGGTGCGCCTTGAGGAAAGACATCGGGTGCTGTTAGCACTAGACCCCCTGCTGTCATCATTTCCAACAGTTGGGGGTGAGTCAACTCTGTAATCCCAGGAAAGCCAACTAACCGTAGGTTGAAGCGTGTTGGTTGACCGGGTGTTATTTCTTTGAACAGTAGCACCTGCCAAGCATTTCCCGATTCATCTGGCAGAGACTGCTGGGAATGATAGCGCATGACTCCGGGTGCGTCTTGGTGTTGCCGCAGTATAGCTGCTGCTGGTTCTGGAGTGAAGGTAAATAGTCCTATAAGTAAAACCAGCACTAATCCCCAAAGCACTGATAGTCGCGGCAAAACTGGCTGAGTACGCAAAAAGTAAGAAGTATGAGCTAGCTCAGAGACTTTATGGAAAACTTTTAGCACCATAAGGGTAGTGACGATTCAGGAACTTGCTAGAGATGACCAACACTACCGTTAACTTTAAAACAGCACCCGGTCATCAAATCTTAGCAGCAGCAGGCAAGAAGATTTTACGGCCAGGCGGACGTGCTGCGACCCAAAAGCTGTTTGAGTGGGCAAATTTCCAACCTGGAGAGAGGCTACTAGAACTTGCTTCTAGTTTTGGCTATAGTGCGATCGCACTCGCTCAGCGCTTTGGCGTCCGGGTTGTCGGCGTTGAGAAAAATCCTGATAGTGTGGCACGCGCACGAGAGAATATCCGTGCGGCTGGGTTAGAGGGACAGGTGGAAATTATCGAAGGCGATATTTTTCAACTCGACACGATTCCCGGAGAGTTTGATTATGTCTTTGCCGAAGCCATTCTCTCCATGCAATCCCCTGCGGGTAAAGCCAAGATTTTGCACGGTATTCGGAACAAACTCAAACCAGGGGGTAAGTTTTTGTCGGATGAGTTGTTAGCTTGCAACCATGAGGAAGAAGTTCATCGAACGCTATCACAGGTGATTCGGATGAATACCACACCGCTCTGTGTAGAAAACTGGAAGAAAGCCTGCGAAGAAGCTGGACTAGAGGTGCAGCAGTATCAAACTGGAGCGATGGGATTATTAAACCCGATTCAGATGCTTCAGGATGAAGGACTTGTTGATACCGCTCGAATTTTCTGGAATGTGTTAACGAAAGCACCCATTCGCGATCGCGTTTTACAAATGCGCCGTGCCTTTAAGCAACATCAACAAGATTTAGGCTATATCGCCCTATGTGCAGTTGCGGTTGAACGATAGGAAATTCTATCTAATTTTGGTCTTTCAAAATGTAGGATGGGCAGGAGCACAGCAATGCTAAAATCTGATTTTCCCCTGCTCTAAACAGTGCCCACCCGACGGGTTTTAAGAAAGGTGAAGCTAATATCACTATAGCCATCCTCAATGAATTGTAAGAACATCATCATCATAAATCTCGTGTGCATCTGTGGTTCATTATTCTGACGAATCATCTAGGTCTGCTATACCTCAAGGAGGTAAATTTATCATGACTACTACAACTACAACTAATTCATCATTTTTCTTCCCGCTCAAAGAACGAATTGAATATCCCGATGATGGAGTACTTAGTAAAGTTCTCCTCAAAGACAACAATTGCCAGCACACCTTGTTTTGCCTTGCTGTTGGTACTGAAATTTCCGAACACACTTCAACTCGCAATGCAGTTATCAATGTAGTTGAAGGGCGAGGTATTCTCACTCTAGAGGGAGAAGATATTCAGCTAGAACCCGGTATCTTTGTCTTCATGAAGGCTAATGCACCCCACGCTTTAAAAGCTGAACAAAATCTGGCTTTTCTCCTCACCCTATCTGAAATCCAACACTAAGATGTAGAAGATTAGTGCGTTGCTTTGTAAAGATTTCACTTCTGAGTCAGAAAATCTGGGCAAATATCTTTGCTCAAGGCTAGAGTGATAGTTACAACAATCTCATCTATCTGAATGCTTCACCTTTTAAGCTCAATCTTTGTGATCGCTTAAACCCTTGCCTGTAAAAAAAATATCAAGGGAAATAAGCTTTGTGCATCTAATGCAGCATAATCACAGACGGGCTTTTTGGTCTATCCACAAGAAATATCCTAAATACAAATTTGCTTTTTTAAGCAAGGATAGCTTAGTGGACATTGTTTCATTTTTTCAATCATTCTTGAACGGGTAACGTTTCAGGCAGTCGGTGCATTTACCAGTCGTTTTGTAGTTATAGCTTGGATTTGTTAATGCGGACAATTTTTTCTCAACACCTGCAACTGTCTCCAACAGATTTGGAAACCTTTCTCTCAAGCAATTTGCAAGATTTTCTAAACTTGCCTGAAGTGAATGAATTATTAGGTAGTTTAGATACTGCACTCCTCAAAGAAACCTTACCAACAGCAGGAGTTGTTTTAGCTAAAGGATTACCTCCCTTTTACAACTGGTTGCAAAATGAGTTAGGTGTAAAGCGGGTTCCTGACAGCCCAGATCACACAACAAAATGGGTGATTAATTTCCTCAACAATACTGAAAGTTTGACTCGTTTAGTTGAGTTACATAAACCTGTTCCTCGGCCTGCTTTAGAACGATCTATTCCTCCTTTGGTGGCAACGTTTGATGGTATTGAAGATGAGCGGGTACGGCAGGAATGGCAAAAGGCAATTGCCGCTCTTTGTCTCGTCCTAGTTGTTGCCGCTCGTGATGCAGAGCGTTCTGTGCAAGTAGCTGTGTAAACACATCGGAATTTACTTGCCTTAGCCCGCCAGGGATTCAAATCCCTGGCTCACAGCTAAAGTCGTCTTTAGACGACTGGATGAGAGTTTTAGCCCATTTTAATGGACTTGATCTATGACGCCGGAGTTTGAACTCCGGGCGGTTTTTCGGGCTTACTGAGAATGGTGCAAGATGTCAGCCTAACCCCCAAATCTGGGGGTTTATTTTTGCCGTTTTAACGTCTAGTACCCGAAGCACTATTCAATCGCGTTAGCGAAGCTTTCCGTTCGCGAAGCGTTCCGAAGGGAAGGACTCGCTTCCCTATCATCAGCACAAGTATGAGCTAGCTCATAGAAGTTAATGAGAAATTT
>JBFLZA010000902.1:0-3058 GCA_040756535.1 Cyanobacteriota bacterium | reverse complement strand
ATTACCTCAATCTGTTCAAGACAAACTATTCGCTGTAGATGCAGCCCGTGTAGTAGAAGTAATCCAAGCTGCTTCACGAAGCTTATCTAGCTGCCTCGAACAAGAAGCGCAGTATCGACAAGCATTTTTTCAGCAAGGAAAACCTGATGCTCAAGCAATGTTTGGAAGCCAGTATGTGGCTGATCTTAAGCTTGAGCAAATTGCTGAGCGTGTTGATCGTGCAGTGGCAGCTAGTAGTGACTTGCCCGCATGGATTGGCTACCATCGAGCATATCAACAGGTTGCTGATGACGGTATGCAGCCTCTCGTTGAGGCATTTGAGCATGACAAATTAGCACTGGAAAATCTAGAAGATGTATATCAGGTCATCTTTTATCGATCGCTTCTGAGATTTGCCTATCAACAGCACCCTGAACTGAATCAGCTTTCTGGTATTAACCAGGCTCAGGCTCGTGAGCAGTTTCAACGAGCGGATAAGAAGTTATTGAGCTTATATCAGAAACAATTGGTAGCACAACTTGCACAAGCTCCTATTGAACCAGGAAACAGTCGTGGGCGTAGGTCTGAGTGGACAAATCTAGCCTTGATTCAGAATGAAATTAACAAGCAGAAGCGGCACATATCTCAGCGCGATCTATTTCAGCGAGCGAGTGTTGCACTTCAACAGTTAAAACCATGCTGGATGATGTCACCCGCTAGTGTTGCCCAATTTATTCCTCCTGGTGCCGTTGCCTTTGATATGGTCATTATTGATGAAGCTTCTCAAATGCGCCCTGAGGAAGCTTTAGGCTCAATTGCAAGAGCGAAACAGTTAGTAGTCGTTGGTGACCCTAAACAGTTGCCACCTACTGATTTCTTTAAGGCTCGTTTTGACCAGGATGTTGAGGAAGATTCTGGAGAAGAGGCGGATATTCTAGACGACGAGTCAATCCTGGATATGTCGCTCAAAGTGTTTTATCCTGCCCGCCGTTTGAAGTGGCATTACCGTTCACGCCACGAAAGCTTAATTGCCTTCTCTAACCAACATTTTTACGAAAATAGCCTTACAATTTTCCCCTCACCTAATAATCAATTTGCGGTTGAGTATCAATATATTGAAACAGGAGCTTACCGTTCTGGGGCTAATGTTCCTGAGGCAATGCGTGTTGCAGAAGCAGCAGCAGATTTCATGAGGCAAGATCCCAATCTCTCACTGGGAATTGTTACCCTCAATCAAAAACAGCAGGAGTTATTGCTAGATGAAATGGATCGACTTTTTGCCCTTCACCCGGAGCTTGAACAATACCGTGTAGCACGAGAGAACACCTTAGAACCATTCTTCGTCAAAAATCTAGAGAATGTGCAGGGAGATGAACGAGATGTCATTTTCATCTCAACCGTATATGGACCTGAACGACCTGGTATGCCTGTCATGCAAAGATTTGGTCCAATTAACTCCCGTAATGGTCATCGTCGCTTGAATGTTTTATTCACTCGTTCAAAAGAACGGGTAGTCGTCTTCTCTTCGATGAAATCTAGTGATATTCGCCCAAGCCCAACCTCTAACCGTGGTGTGCAGATACTTAAAGAGTATTTAGAGTATGCTCAAACTCAACGGTTACAAACAGCAGTCGTCACTGGCAGAGAACCAGATAGTGATTTTGAGGTTTTTGTCGCGGAACGGCTACGTCAACAAGGATATGAAGTTGTTCCCCAGGTAGGCGTTTCTGGATATTTCATTGATTTAGCAGTCGTTGACCCTGAACGACCAGGCACTTACCTACTTGGAATTGAGTGTGACGGAGCTACCTACCATTCATCAAAAGCAGCGCGCGATCGCGATCGCCTCCGTCAACAAGTTTTAGAGCGGTTAGGGTGGAAACTGTATCGGATTTGGTCTACAGATTGGTTTACGAACTCTACTGCTGAGGTGGAGAAATTAATGCGTTATCTACGAAACCTGAGTTCAGGTTAAGCAACTTGGGGCAAAGCAAAGTCCAGATTGAGTGAGGGCTTCTTAGGCTGATGGCAATAAGCAATCAAGCCACATAGTAGATTCACCATGAAGTTAACTGGGCTGCGATGCCTGGAGTGTTCAATCTGAGAAACGTTCTTCAGTTGGTCAATGATAGTTTCGATAATAGAACGCTTGCGGGATAACAATTTATCGCTCAAGCGCATTAAGCGGTTTTTCACGCTTGCGCTTGGGCTTAGCAAAGAAGTGGATACCGTAGGCTTCAAATAACTGTTGTGCTAGGGCCTCAGACACATAGCCCCGGTCAGCAAAGACCTGACCAAACAGACCTTCAAGTAGGCCGGGAACAGGTCGACGATCATCAGTGTTGCCTGGTGTCAACGTGATATTGAGCAGTTCTCCCAACTCATTGACTACTAAATGAAGCTTGAACCCAAAAAACCATAGGGCTTCGCCCCACCGAAGGTGTACGACTGAAGTTTTTCCTCGCGCTGCCAGATTGGTAAATACGTGGTGACGATTGATCCGCCGATTGTGACAAACCTTGAGGCTAGTGGCATCGATCAAGCTGATTCCCGTGCAAGTACCGAAGCAGTGCTTGAGGTAAACGCATAAAGGTAGCACTACTGAGGGCATCCATTCCACGAAGCGATTGTAGCTGACCAAAGCCAGGAAAGCTGCTCTCCAGTACACGCAGACATGCTTGAGGTAGTAATCCTTGAAGTTGCGGTAGTGCTGCTGGTGGAAAGCCACGAGAATTGTCAGCATTTCACTCAGGCATAGAGCACGACGGCGATTGCGTCTTTTTCCCGGCTGCTGCAACAGCGACTTGCGCCATTGGGCTTCAAACTGAAGGCAAAAATCGTCGATGTGCCAGAACAGTTCTTCTAGACTAGACATGGGAGGAGCTTGCTGAATCAGAGATTTCACACATTTCAGCTTATACGGCTCCTCCTTTTCTTATCCCGAACTCAGGTTGTGTAAGTTAAGTAAGAGTGGAAAGAACAACTGTACTTTTTGTACATCCCTTACAGTTAAGATATTGATTGCAAGAGATGAACTCTTTTTAGAATTGTTGAATGATTAATCTTATATGGTCATCGT
>JBFLZA010000901.1:0-3063 GCA_040756535.1 Cyanobacteriota bacterium | reverse complement strand
TTTCAACCATCCATTGGGAGTACGGCTCAAGGGTAGGAAAGATGAAGAAGAATACGAGCCGATTGAGGAGTCGGACTTAGACGAAACCCATAGGAAGATTCTGAATGACTGGCTCAACAGCATTAAGATCCGATGGCTCAGCAGCATCAAGAGCCAATTCAATTCATCGATGCCTGATGGTCAACTCAAACCAGGTCAAGTAGTGATCTATCAGTATGATGCTGTAATTACTGAACCTGGACAGCGATCGCGTCCATCCCAACTCAACTTACCTATTAATGCAGAAGGGCAGATTGGTTGCACTTTGCCCGTTCCCGACCAGTGGGCGCATCAGTATGCCATTGCGCTAGAAATTATTCGACGCTATGACACCGTTTGGAGCCGTTTGCGCCCAACTCAGTCCGAGTCTGAATTAACTGAGCAAAAAATACCTTACCAGAAGCTCAAGCAAATCTTGGTCGAGCGATCGGAACCACTCGTTCCTCACAACATTATTGCAACTCCCCTATTCAGTGGCATTCAAAGTCTTGTTTTCGTGCATCCGGCTGCTTTTGCGGCTACCGCATCAGCCGTAAATGCCGTTCACGGTCAATACTCCGGTCAGACGGTGTTCTTGCAACGCCGAATCAAAAAGCGAGCTGAGGTTGTTCCTCTGTATGAAAACTCACAGGTGTTCCCCACTCAAATTGACTGGAGGCTTTATCAACAATGGCTGCGTAACCCTGACAAAGGTGCGGACTCGACTGGAGACTATGAAAAAGTGGAGCCAGGGCCAGCCGTTGTTCCCCTTTCCAATGCTCAGGAGCAATTGCCGACCCTGGCACTCAAGCCACTTGAAGGGACAGAGGTTGGAGTTTATGGTGCCGATCGCTTTGTTTACCCAGACTTACCGGGTTATTACGAGTACCGCGTCTTGGTTTACAGCAGTGCAGGACGAGTTTGCAGTCCCGTTAGTGCAACGAGTTTTGTCTCACCCCTCTACGATCAGCCCACCAAACCTAAAAAAGACCGAGAGCTGAAAGATGAACCTCGTCAGCAACCCAGAACGGTAGGCTGTCGTGATGTAATCTTCTATCCGAGTACAAACACACTAGAACTTAACATCCGGTTGATTCATCCTCGGTTCCATATGCGAGATGAAGTTAGCCCTCTGTGGGTAGATGCTGAAGAACTTCTACCAATTCAGGGTGAGTCTCTACGCTTTGGTAGCCTACCCGATCTTTACCTAACCTATCAGCTTTACTTGAGAGTCAATCCTGACGAAAATGCTGATGCTGTCCTAGTGCCATTGGCTGAAATTACACCACCTCTAGGAAACAACAAGAACCCCTCTCAAACTGGATTTTGCGCTAAAGCACAAGTGCCGGGAGCTGAAATTGATGGGGGGGTAACACCAGAAAAAACTCTCAAGCCATTGGCAGTACTCCAGGCACCTATAAACACCAATGCCACTAGCCGACTAAAATCTGGGGAACTCTACCTGAACTTTAAATTGCAACTAACGCAGCCTCAGTGTGCAGGAGTTGTGTCCACTATTCGTAACCACTTGAAGAATCACTTGCAGGACTCTCAAATTAGCAATGATTCACTTCGCGAATTAATCTACCTTTCCGTTGCCCGTGAGGGTGTCTGGTCAGATATCGTCCAAACCGCCGTGATGGAGAACCAGCCGTGACCAATAATCTCAGTCAACCTAAGCAAATCAATATTCAAATTCCGCTACCGTTGTATGGAGCGAATGGTCGCGCTAACCTAACTCTTGAGGTTGTGGACGATGAAAGCCACTTTGACTTGCAGCCGATTCGTTATTTTCGCCCTAGCGACGCCATCCCTGAAAGTGCAACGCAATGGTATCTGAATTGCCAGGTTTCGGTAAAAGCTCGCATTGAAATTCAACTCGCTGATGATCGCATCTGGCAGCGTAGCGACATAGAGGTGACAACACCTATAGAAGTGGGGTTGGGTCAGGCGGAAAAGGATGAGCCTTTTTTTGTAGTTTACGGTGCAATCTCCATCCCCCTCAGCTTTGATGATGACAGCCAATCCGATCCACTTATCCGCGAATTGTGGATAACAGGCGACCTTCAAAAAATCTCTGCTCTATTGGTCGAACCATCAGGCTTGTATTTACGGGGTTGTCTTCCCGAACCCTTTTATTTAACAGAGCCAAAACCCGTCACTTTGCGCGTGCCGCAAACATCGGAAGATTTGGTTAATCAAGATGACTCGCTTGACAAATCATTCGCGGATTTGAAGCTGGCAACAAAACGTTTTTGGACGCTGAGCAGTTTTAATTTTGCAGATAACCTGAATGCGATCGACCACGTTAAAACTTGTGCCGATCGCTTTGAAAGCTTCCGCCTGCAACATTCCAATTCCAACGGGAAAAAGCCTCGTCTTAATACGTTCCTCGATAACGTTGAATGCCGACCGGGTTCCGACTGTATCGTACAGCTTTTCATTTCCGAAAGTGACTCATTTGTCAAGCAAATTAATTGGATCGGTCAATTTGTCAACACGCGCCTGAGTTTCGGGGGCGATGTGGCAGCAGAAGCCAACTTTCAACCCCAATTTCTCACCGGACAGTTGCAACGCTCCGAGCCATCCTCTGCGGCGTGGACTCGAACTCAACTGCAATTTGAATCTGCCCGCACCAGTACCCAACTACCAGAAATTACCCTAACCCTGACGACTGCTTCAGATAGTCATTCAATCGTTCCTGTAGAGAACCCTGTAGAATTCAGCCTCGCCGAAATCCAGGTTCAGGCAATATCCATGCCAGCTACTGCCTTATTAGAGGAGGCTCCTAGTAAAAAAGCACTGTCGAAAACCCGATATCGGTCGTGGTTGTGTACGACTACAGGATGGATGGCGATCGACAGTACGGAAACTCATGCAGAAATCAATCCTGAAGCAGTGACTCAAGGTGTTGTTTTGGGTGTGGTCAAAAGCCGTTGGTGGATGCGATCTGCGCTTCGCAGCAGCGCTTCGCTATCGCAAAAACCACTTTCCTGCCTCCTCTAACTTGTCGGCTTCGCTCTTGATAATGATAATCAAGACAAG
>JBFLZA010000900.1:0-3072 GCA_040756535.1 Cyanobacteriota bacterium | reverse complement strand
TTCGTCAACAATTTCAGAATTGTTCATTGAATTGTCAAGTGCGATCGCTTACACACTATCATCCACCCATCTACAGTGGGGGCAATCCCAATGTACCGGGGGGGTTTCGTACTTGGGGAAAGGCATCTCGCACTGTGGACACCTACCTGTAAACATCGGGTGATAGTCCAGCAGTTCCAATTGCTGTAGTGGTGTCCAACGCTGCTTCGGTTGCTTCATTAACTCGCCATTGTAATAACTGGCTCCCTCCGGCTCCCATAATTCTTCTGGTTCGGCGTTAGGGTCTGGAATGAAGTTTGGGCAGGCATCATTTTCTACCCCAAACGGGTGAACAACACAAACAATGTGTGGGTTGTGGGTGCATAGTAGACAGCGATCGCACTCTGGAATTTTTGGCATAGCACTAAAGCAGTTTATTCAAGTTTCCCCTAGAACTAAGGGCGAGCGCACCTTGCATCTGTCACTTTTTTTCTAGGGGATTTATCATTAGCTGGTTAGTACGAGCAAGAAACTCCATTGGAACCCAATCAGCTTGAACTGTTCTCGGCAGCGCAGCCCGCTTCCACTCGGAAGAACAGACCCGATGTGCTGCTAATGGACGCTGATGCTCTAGTGAGGTGGAAAGGACAGATTGCTGCTCACCAGCAACGCACTAGGGAAAATAAGCCAGCACAACAGGTTACATTATTAGATTTCGCAGAGTTTGACTTTGCACCAGCGCATTGCGATCCAGATCGTATAGATCCCTTCAGCCTCCGCCTGTGTCCTACATTGTTCTATCGGTTGCCAGTGGATGGAGCGGGAGAGGCGTGCATTTATTTTGTGCTGGATAACGCTGCTGGACTTATCCTCTACATCGGTGAGACGTGCCACTCTTCCAAGCGCTGGAAAGGCACCCATGACTGTAAGCGGTACATTGAAAAGTACCAGGATTTACACTATCAATACGGCTTGAAGACAGCCGTGACTATGGCTTTTTGGTGGGATGCGCCAGCTAAAGCTCAACCCCGACAGCAGCTGGAGCAAGCGCTTATTCAAAAATGGAAGTCGCCGTTTAACAAGGAAAATTGGCAGCGCTGGGGTCAACCATTTGGGTAAGGGTGATCGCGCATCGCGCTCTAGCGAATCCCCTAGAACTGGACAGATTACTGCTTCTCCAGATACTTGGTGGTATCAAACCGTTTAATCAAATCTGTAATGATCCGCGGGTTATTAGCCCTTAGCTTCACTTAAGCAGTTTGGTAGTGCTGAGCTAATTGGCTCAGGTCAATCTGTGTCTTTCCTTTGCTCTAACCATTCACCCAATAAACTTTCTATTAAGCGACTTAAATTTATATCGCCCTGGCGCTGCCGCTTCTTGTGTGTGAGGTTTGAGTAGTAATAGTAACTAACCTGGTGGTTGCTATAGATTAAAAGCGGCATATTGCCTACAGTTGTAAATTTCAATACTAATTTTTACAACAAAGTATCTTAATAATGTGAGTCGTATAGGGACAGGGTAATTACTAAAGGGGCTTCTCGATGTATCTGGCTAGGAAAAAAGTGACGGTCATTGCTTTGACAAGTGCATTCAGTTTTTCAAGCGTTTTTGCCCCGGCTTTGGTAGCTGTCTTAACGCTTATGAAAATTAATGTAGCAAACGCCGCTAATCGACCAACTACTATGTCGATGAATGGCATGGTAACGACACCTCACTACTTAGCTTCTCAAGCTGCTTTAGATATACTCAGGCAGGATGGAAATGCTGTAGATGCTGCAATCGCGGCTGCATCAACGTTAGCAGTAGTTTATCCACATATGAACAGTATTGGAGGAGATAACTTTTGGTTAATTTATAATGCTAAAACTCGCGAATTAAAAGCCTTAAATGCCAGCGGTAGGGCTGGTCAAAAAGCAACAATCGACTTTTATCAAGCTAAAGGTTATACAAAAATCCCCTCCAGAGGCTATTTAGCAGCTAATACAGTACCTGGAGCGGTTTCTGGTTGGGGAGAAGCCTATAAATATGCTCAACAAAGTATAGGGAATAGTCTACCTTGGAGTAAACTGTTTGATTCGGCGATTAGCTATGGAGAAAATGGCTTTCCAGTAACTCCTAGTCAGACCTATTGGACTAAAACGAATATTGATGAGAAGGACAAAGAATTCCGGAATCTTCAACGCTTTCAAGGTTTTAAGCAGACCTATCTTAAGTCAAATGGGGAGTCTTACCAAGCTGGTGAAGTCTTTAAACAGCCACAGCTTGCTAAAACCCTGAAAGCAATTTCTGAAAAAGGAGCTGCTGAATTTTACCAGGGTGAAATTGCTCAAAATATCATCAAAGACTTAGAAGCTAACGGAGGTATTTTAACTCTAGAAGACTTTGCATCACACACGGCTGATTGGGTTGAGCCGATTTCAGCAGATTACCGTAAATACAAAGCGTACAATTTTCCACCCAATACGCAGGGAATGGCTTCTCTCTCGATTCTCAACATCCTCAACAACTTTGACTTGAAGAAGATGGGGGAAGGGACAGTAGATTACTACCACACAATAGTAGAAGCAACAAAACTTGCTTTCGCCGATAGAGACAAGTATCTTAGCGATCCCTCCTTCGTTAAGATTCCTTTAGATACGCTTCTGTCTAAAGAGCATGGTAGGGATTTAGCCGCACGTATCAAGATGAGAGTTGCTGTTAAAGAAGCTAAGCTCCTCGATCCAAAAGGCGATACTGTCTGGTTGGGTGTGGTTGATAAAGATGGCAACGCTGTATCTTTAATTCAAAGTATATATCATGACTATGGAGCAGGAATTGTTGCTGCAAATACGGGAGTTTTGCTGCAAAATCGAGGAAGTTTCTTTTCTCTAGATCCAAAGCATGTTAATCATTTAAAACCCCGAAAGCGAACCTTTCATACTTTGAATCCGGCAATGCTATTTCAGGATGGGAAACCCTATTTAGTCTATGGAACAATGGGGGGAGAAGGACAGCCACAAACCCAAGCTGCCCTTGTAACTCGGATTGTAGACTTCGGATTTAGTGTCCAAGATGCGATTGAAGCCCCGCGATGGCTGCAAGGTCGTACTTGG
>JBFLZA010000899.1:0-3072 GCA_040756535.1 Cyanobacteriota bacterium | reverse complement strand
GAAACAGGGGTCAAACTTTTAGGGTGTGACCAGGAATGGGCGATGGTGGAATATGAAGGACTAAAAGGATGGATTGAACCCAAAGCTCAGTGTCCTAACCCTTTAACAACCTGCCCCTAGTTCAGGGTGGTATAAATAACCCACCAATTGGCAGCTCTCGGAGCGGGGGAGCTGGGGGAGCTAGGGAGCTGGGGGAGCTGGGGGAGAGGAATGATAGGTAATCTTTTGCTGGGAAGGGAGTAACAGGGAACAGTGCTGCTTTCTCATGGGGATTTAAACCCCAAGCGAAACCTACAACTTTTAGAAGTTGGGCAATCTGACCCGTCTTTAATAGATCTCTTGCATAAATCCTGAAACCCCACCCCAACCCTCCCCGAACTCGCGGGGAGGTAGTCTGCTTTGCCTTACTTCCTCCCTTGCTAAGGGGGGACTGATAGCGAAGCGGGACGCAGTCCGGGGGGTCTTGCTTTCACTTTTGCAAGAAGTCTAATTACGAATTATGAATTAGGTTGACGGAGGTACTCCGTTAAACGTTATCTCCCCCCACAGATCGGTGTAGAGGGGAGAAAACTAATCTATTCTTACCCTGAGCAGATGCTGCCTTTCAGTTTTAGATTCAAGGGCTTAATATGGATATAAATATTTTTACTCAGCAAGTAAAACTTCTGCAGAGGCGCTTAGATCAGCTGTACCACAGTACTACAAGTTTGGAGGAGCCGATAACAGATATACTTCTGCCTACAGCCCTCAAAGAACTCGGCACCTCCTCAGAAGAACTGCACGTCGCCGCAGAGGAACTATCGCAGCAAATCGAGCTAGTCGCTAATCTACGCCATCAGCTCGAAGGTGAACGTCAGCGCTACTATGATTTATTTGAGTTGATGCCCGATGCTTACCTAGTCACTGATGCACAGGGGAAAATTTTAGAAGCTAACCGTGCTGCTGCCACACTACTCAATATTGAACCCTCAAGTTTACAGGGAAAATTGCTGATTAATTTCATCCCTTTAGACAACCGTTCTGCGTTTCGTTCTCAACTCGCCCAAATGCAGCAGCGAGACTGGGTGCAGAGCTATACAATCAGTCTGCAACCTCGCCAAGAGGAGAGCATGGATACCTCTGTAACGGTTGCCCCTGTCCGCGATTCATTGGGAAAACTGCTCTCCTTGCGCTGGATTTTGCGCGATATCACGATTAAAAATCAAGTACAATCAAGGCTCTCTGGTGAGAATAACGACCCCAGCGAGAACCGCCAAAAGCATATGTATTTTAAGGGAGATATTATCCCCCTAGAACCGGAGAAGCTGTGGCTAGTCCATCAGGGTTTGGTCAAGTTGAGTACAATCAATGAACGAGGTGACGAGGTACTGGTAGGATTGGCAGGAAACTCGATGCCTTTTGGCTCTAGTTTGACGGACTTACCCACCTACCAAGCGATCGCACTTACGCAAAATGTCGAGTTAGTTAGCATTTCTTTAGGCGAGATTTCCGCATCCCAAAGGTTAGCTCAATCTCTCTTACCTCAAATTAGCCAGAGGTTACGGCAAACTGAATCTCTTTTAGCGATTTCTGGACGGCGAAATGCACGAGAGCGTTTAGAGCATCTATTGCTGTTTTTAAAAGCAAAATTTGCTCATAAAGGGTCACAAGGCACCCGTTTAACAATCCGACTCACTCATCAAGAACTTGCTGATGCCTGCTGCACGACTAGAGTAACCATTACTCGATTGTTGGGTAAGTTACAACAAAAAGGAATGATTGCATTTGACTCCAAAAACCACATTATTTTTAAAGATGTCTGGTCAGAAAAATATCAGAATGCAGGGTAATATTTCTCCCTTGACCACGGAAGCCAGTCAGGTTCCCCAGTTAGTTTGGTCAATCCCTATACGATGGATGCCGTGCGTGATCGCATTCAAGGCATCGAATACTCAGCACTAGGAGGCGCATTCTGGAACCTCTATGACCTCAAAGCGGTAAAAAACTTGCCTTAAATGATTTTCCAGGCGAATGTCGGAGGATGTTTTAAAGCCCTTCGTGTAATCTGGAGGAAAATACGGGTTAAGTGTGGAGGGACAGGATTGCAGTGAGTTGGCGTCGTTGGTTAAGTATCCTGCTAGCGTTGAGTTGTGCGATCGCACTCTGTTCTTGCAATCCTACTCTATCGCAAGCCAATGCTCAAGAAGGGTCACTGGTTATCAGTACACTGAGTGACCCCAAAACCTTTAATCCTGCTCTTAGCCAAGAGGAAAATATCTTCTTTAGCTTAGGCTTTGAGGGTTTAATTACTACCAATGGGGTGACGGGCGAAATTGAACCCGCTTTAGCCGAATCCTGGGAAATATCAGATAATAATCAGCGGATTGTGTTTACCTTGCGTGAGGGATTGAAGTGGTCGGATGGCAAGCCTCTGACGGTAGATGATGTCATATTTACTTACAACGATATTTACCTCAACAAAGAGATTCCTACCGATGCCAGAGACATCCTGCGAATAGGTGAACAGGGACTCTTACCCAAAGTGAGAAAACTCGATGAGCGGCGGGTAGAATTCACGACGCCAGAACCCTTTGCGCCATTTTTACGCAATACAGGATTAGCCATTCTACCAGCTCATGTACTGCGCGAGTCTGTAAAGAGAAAAGATCAACAAGGGGAACCAGAATTTCTGACAACCTGGGGAGCGAATACAGACCCCGATAAAATCGTTACGAATGGGCCCTATCAGCTCGAACGCTACCTGACCAGTCAACGGGTAATATACAAGCGCAATCCCTACTACTGGCGTAACGGGCCACAAGGCAAACCACAGCCTTATATCGATCGCATCATTTCGCAAATTGTTGAATCAACCGATACTGCCTTTATTCAGTTTCGCTCCGGTTCATTAGATCTGATCAGCGTCTCACCCGACTATTTTTCTCTACTCAAGCGGGAAGAGGAGAAAGGTAATTTCACCATTTACACGGGGGGGCCCACCCTCAGCTCAAGTTTTCTTACCTTTAACCTCAACAAAGGCAGCAGGAACGGAAAACCCCTCGTCGATCCGATCAAGTCTCGCTGGTTCAATAC
>JBFLZA010000898.1:0-3082 GCA_040756535.1 Cyanobacteriota bacterium | reverse complement strand
GTAGATGATATAGAGTGGGAGCATCTCATTAAGGTAATGGGTAATAATACTTAAAGCAAACTTTAGGCAATCACGGAGACAATACAGGGGTTGTAATGCTTCAAGAGCGATGACTCCCGAAGAAACCAAGGAACTACAAGCCCATCTCGAAGCCGCCGCCGCAATCTTATTCAAAAATACGCCAACAGAGCAATTGCAAGATTTTGAGAGCCTTGAACGTAGTGTCCGTGACCATATGTTAGAGCAAGTCAGCCCACAGATTGGAAATTTTTTTACGCAGCGCTACCGGCACATCGGCGGGTCGAAAACGCCAAGTCCAGAGTTGTCTGGGAGTATTGACAGTGAGCCAAAAGCAAGCGAAAAAACTGGGATTGAAAGTGAGAGTGCGGCTGAGTCCATTGCTTGAGAAAAGCTGTTTATTGTTGAGTGCCAATGTCTCCTATGAAAATGCCGCCAGAGACTTGGCTCAAATAACCGGAATATCCGTGTCTCACAGTACCCAGCAGCGTTTGGTGCAGCGCACACAGTGGCGTGAGGCACAAGCCACCGAGTCAGTTGAAACCTTAAGCGTTGATGGCGGAAAAGTCCGGCTTCGCACCCCTAAAGGGCAACAGAGTCAGTGGCGAGATTATAAAGCCGTCACCCTGCATGACCAGTGTTGCGGAGCCTGGTTCCAAGAGAACCAGGCGCTAGTCACCTGGGTGAATCGCCAACCCTTGGCAGCAGTAGTCACCTGTCTGGGTGACGGGCATGATGGCGTTTGGAATCTGATGAGTGGCATTACACCCACCGAATATCGGCGCGAAATTCTTGACTGGTATCATCTAGTTGAGAATTTGCACAAAGTTGGTGGGTCGCACCAACGCTTACAACAAGTAGAAACTGACCTGTGGCAGGGTCGAATTGACCAAGCTCAGTCTGCCTTTGAGGGTTGGGATGCTCCACAGGCACAGAATTTCTTAATCTATTTGCACAAGCATCGTCATCGCTTACCAGATTATCAATCTTACCAACAGCAAGGCATTTGTATCGGTTCTGGAGCCGTTGAATCTACGATTAAACGGCTTGGGCTACGCTTGAAATTATCGGGAGCGCAATGGAATCACCAGAATGTGGCTCAAGTCTTGAAACAGCGTTGTGCTTATCTCAACCTCGCCATCTCCTAAGTATTATTACTCATTACATTTTTGAGATGCTCCCTGGGTCTCTCTCCGCCACAACGAGAGTCAAAATTGGCCGATCATCCCTGGTGGGATAAGGGAAAAGGCTGGAAGAATATTCTGAACAATCTCCGTTTAATAATTCAACCTTTTATCCTATTTAATTTAATTCGTCCTTGGCTCACAGTTTTCCCTATCCCCCAATTATCTTTGGGATTTGCTAAACTTCAATAAGAGTGTTAATTGTCTTGCTTATTCCATTTTTATCTTCCTACCTCACCCTAACGCTCTTCCATCACTCTAGGCAGAGGAAAATAAGAAATCTTCTGAATGTGAGGTGTCTGGAATAGCACCTCGCATTCGATTCATCAATGCGATTAATGTGAAAAAGCCAACCGATAAATGTGAAATGGGAAAAACTGTAAGCCAAGGTTGAAGTAAATTAAAGAATTGGTAAGGTTGAAGAACTAGGCGTAAATTATTGAGGAGATTTTTCCAGCCTTTTCCCTCGTCCCATAACGGATGCTCAGGAAATTTACTAACAACTGGATCGCTTGGTTCGTGTAGACCTTTATCTGGAATATTCTTCAAAGCCTGAGCATGAAGACTAACCAGGAGATATGCACTCATGACTATTTCCCACCACTTGGAGATTTGGCAATAGTCAGTGAAGCGAAAGTCTGCCCATCCTAATTCGTTCTTACTTTGCTTAAGACCGTATTCAATCCAATTTCTCAACCCATAGATATTGCCAACTTCTTTAAATTTTACTCCTGAGATTTTTGTCATGACATACCAAGTTGAGTTCTCTGGCAATTTGTCGCGGTCTGTGGTAATAAGCCAGTATTGAACTTCTCGCCGCCTTCCAAAAACTATCTCTCGAATATATCGAGTTTGCTTGCTACTATCTGAGAATATTCTGTCAAATGTTCGCCAGCGGTTTTGTCTGACTGTCTGGTCTTGAGGCAACCACACTCCATGATTGCTACGAATTGCCACAGCATAATTCAGTTGTAATTCATTGAGGGCTTTGATGAAGGTACTGTGGCTTTCACCGTATAGACTATCCGCTAATACTAATTTAAACTTGAACCCAAGGTTTTGTAAGTACCTAATCATTTCAACGGCTATCTTGGGTTTACTTAAATAGGTATCTCCCTCCAATAACCTTTCTTTTGGTTTATAAACTTCAAATATCAAGGGAAACGTTATCCCCTCCAATAACCCATAGGCTGTGACTGCAACTATTCCATTCTCAACTTTTCCTAGATTTCCAATGTACTGCCGTTTAACATAATCTGTTGTAGAGCCTTTTTTTCTATCTCCCGTCTCATCAATAATTAGTGTGATTTCTCGTCCTGCCAATACTTGTAGGATTAGCCTTAATCTTGCAAGTCTTAGTTGCTCCAATTGCCAAGGCGACTCGGTAAGGAAATGTAAGAGTCCTTGCTCGTTGCTCAATCCGACTATACGTGATATCGCTGGTAGTGTTTTACGTTTAATGTCGCTAATCATTCCAACGTGAAGATATTTAAACGCCTCAAAACTTCTTACCTCTGGAAATAGTTTTCTATACCATTGGCAGTAATCGTCAACCAATTTTATTGTCGATGCAGGTTTTCTTGCCCTAAACATAGCCCAGCAAAGAGTTTGCGACACTTTACCCTCTTATTCTCTCACGAGAGTGACGGAAGAGCGCTAAGAAAGTTTGGTAGGCTCTCTAGCGCTTCATCATCCCCATCTAAAATAAATACTTGTTGTACGTTTTCTCTTTTTGCATCAACCAGAGCCTGTATCAGCGTAGAAGCTGGCCCCCGATGCTCTAGTCGTCTGATTTGGCATCTATTTTTAACAGCAGCCAAATCAGGAAAATTCTTGCTTCCATCATCGTATACAACAATTTCAAAATCTCCCTGAATCGA
>JBFLZA010000897.1:0-3091 GCA_040756535.1 Cyanobacteriota bacterium | reverse complement strand
ACAACTGTAGAATGATCAGCTAAAGCGGGAAGCTCTATAGATGGGTTGTTCAGACCATCCGAACAGCTTAAACAAAACAAACCAAGAATTGACTAATGCAGAGTAGGTCTGACCTTTACTCCTGGGAAAAAAGAGATTTCACGCTACCTTTTCAGTAATTTTACGGAAGTGAAATCCCTATCTCTATAACTAATTCCGTACTTTCGCGGACAACAGCTTTCTCGAAGAGTGGTAACAATGAGAAAGCTCAATCCTTTTAGTACAGTGGAACGCTCTCGCATCTTTAGTAAAAGGTTCTGATGGAAAACCCCGTGCAGCCAAAAAAAGTCACACGTAAGCCAGCTCAATCAGAGATTAGGGAGATCGGCGCTTACCAGCAGCCAGAGGCAACTTCAGAACAAATTTCCAGAGCGCCTACTCCATTCATGCAACCCTGTTCAGCTCAAATATTGGCAGAAGTAGAGGAGCGATCGCTAAATGAGTTTGAGCTTGATAGCTTTTTCACCTTTTCCCTGGATTTGCTTTGTATCGCTGGCTTAGATGGCTACTTCAAACGAGTTAATCCAGCCTTTGAAAAAACACTAGGCTTCAAGGCAGAGGAACTCTTGGCTATGCCATTTCTTGATTTGGTTCATCCTGACGACCAAGCAGCCACCCTTGCCGAAATGCAAAAACTGGCGCTGGGTATACCTACCATTCAGTTCGAGAATCGCTTCCGCTGCAAAAATGGGTCTTATCGGTGGCTAGCGTGGACGAGTAGACCCTTGACATCGAAAGGACAGTTGTATGCCATAGGACGCGATGTCACAGAGTCTAAGCAAATGGCAGCAACTTTACAAGCGGCTCATCAACGTTTGATGTTCCATGTTGAAAACTCGCCTCTAGGTGTCATCGAATGGGATAGCGAGTTTCGAGTCTTGTATTGGTCTAAGCAGGCGGAAAAAATTTTCGGTTGGAAAGCCCAAGAAGTTATAGGTAAGCGCCTCTGGGATTGGAGGTTTATTTATGAGGAGGATGTCGAACTCATCAATCAGCTTACAAGGCAGTTGATCGAGGGCACCCAATCGTGTAATGTCACCCAAAACCGCAACTATACCAAAAATGGTTCAGTGGTTTATTGCGAGTGGTACAACTCTGTGCTATTTGATGAGTTGGGCAATCTCGTATCCTTGCGATCGCAAGTACAGGATGTCACGGAGCAAAAGCAAGCGGAGGCGGCATTACGCAAAAATGCACAGATGCTTAACCTGCTATTAGAGCATACACCTGCTGCGATCGCGATGGTGGACAAAGATATGAAGTACCAGCTAGTGAGTCGTCGTTGGCTAGAAGACTACAACTTGAGTGAGCAAGACATCATTGAGAAAAGTCACTACGAAATCTTTCCAGAAATTCCAGCACATTGGAAAAATATACACCAACGCTGTGTACAGGGTGCCGTCGAGCGATGTGATGAGGATTTGTTTGTCCGTGCTAATGGCGAAAAGCAGTGGCTAAAGTGGGAGATACGACCTTGGGCTTCGGATGCAGGCGGGATTAACGGTATCATTATGGTGTCTGAGGAGATTACAGAGCGCCGGAAAGCCCAAGAGAAACTCCAACAACTCAATGAAGAATTAATCCAATCCAACCGGGACTTAGAGCAGTTTGCTTATGTCGCCTCCCATGATTTGCAAGAACCTCTACGCACAGTCACTAGTTACGCACAACTCCTAGCCCGAAAATACCAGGGTAATCTCGATGCTAAAGCGGATAAGTACATCAACTATATCGTGGAAGGTGCTGCTCGAATGCAGCAGTTGATCGAAGACTTACTGGAGTTTTCACGGGTAGGAACACGCGCTAAGCAGTTGGTACCAACAGACTGCGAAAATTTGCTCAATCAGGTTTTGGAGAATTTAAAGATTGCAATTGCCGAAAGCAGGACGAGAGTCACTCATGACCCCCTACCAACGGTAATGGGGGATGAAACTCAACTAATTCAGTTATTCCAAAATCTCATTGGCAATGCCATAAAGTTTCGCGGAGAGGAAGTCCCTCGTGTGTATATCTCGGTGGAACAAAGGGAAAAAGAATGGCTTTTTTCCATCCGTGATAACGGCATTGGCATCGAAACCGAGTATTTCGATCGCATCTTTACCATCTTCCAACGCTTGCACAGCAAGAGCGAATATCCAGGTACGGGAATTGGTCTAGCAGTTTGCAAGAAAATTGTGGAGCGTCATGGGGGACACATTTGGGTCGAGTCAGAACCCAGTGCAGGTACAACCTTTCACTTCACCATTCGTGTTTCCCGATAATAAAGTTTATGAATACTCTCTATAACACTTCCATTAGACCTGTGGAAATTCTACTAGTAGAAGACTCTCCCAGCGATGCCGATTTAACCGAAGAAGCGCTTAGTGATGGCAAAGTACTCAATAACTTGCACTGGGTTGAAGATGGCGTCGAAGCGTTAGCCTTCCTAAGACGGCAGGGAAAATATGCCAATGCACCCCGTCCCGATTTGATTTTGCTTGACCTCAACTTACCCAAAAAAGATGGTCGTGAGGTTTTAGCTCAAATTAAAGCTGACCCCAGTCTTAGGCTGATTCCCGTTGTCGTTCTCACTACTTCAGCGGCTGAGCGAGATATTCTCAATACTTATGAACTGAATGCCAACTGCTACGTCACCAAACCCATTGACTTGGAGCAGTTTATTTCAGTGGTGAAGCTGATCGAGATGTTTTGGCTAGCTGTGGTTAAACTACCATCGGAGTAACTTGCTATGTATGGTGCGCCAATTAAAATCCTGTTGGTCGAAGATAACCCCGCCGATGCCGATCTGCTGCAAGAAATTCTTGCTGAATCGGATGAGACACAATGGTCGCTAGTCCATGTAGAAAAGCTTAAAGAAGCGCTCAAATTCATCAGCGAAGAGCCATTTGATGTCGTTCTTCTCGACCTTTCTTTACCTGACAAACAAGGATTACCGACGGTTGCACAAACCCACGAGTCTGCACCGGATTTACCGATTGTGGTACTGACTGGACTCAATGATAGAGTAACAGCCTTAGAATCGTTACGGCAAGGAGCGCAAGACTATTTAGTC
>JBFLZA010000896.1:0-3094 GCA_040756535.1 Cyanobacteriota bacterium | reverse complement strand
CGATTACGAGTGCTCCACCAGAAGTTCGTCGGATTATTGAACGAGTCTTGCAAGCAGAAAAAGACAAACTTTACATGAAGATTCCTCGTAATATTAATGACGATATATTAAAAATCATTAAAGAAGAGGTGCAATGAAACTCGCCTCAATTCGTTTGTGTAACTTTCGTCAGTTTTATGGCAAAACTCCAGAAATTGGATTAGCAAGTGGCAAATCAAATACAACGGTTATTCATGGTAATAATGGAGCGGGTAAAACAACGCTGCTGAATGCGTTTACCTGGGTATTGTACGAGAAGTTTAGTGCAGCTTTTGCCTCAGAAGACCAATTGGTGAACAAACGGGCAATTGCTGAAGCCCCCTTCGGAGAAGCAGTAGATTGTTGGGTAGAAGTGGGATTTGAACATCACAACAAACGCTACCAGGCAAGGCGTCTGTGTCGGGCTTACAAGACTGAAGATGGAGTTGAGCAGGGGAAAAGTGAGCTGTACCTTCAGATAGCTGGAGATGATGGACGCTGGTTATTGCCTCAACAACTCCCAGAGGATATCATTGGTCGAATTTTGCCAGTTACCCTACATCAATATTTCTTCTTTGATGGAGAACGAATTGAGCAAATCGTTCGCTCTGATAAAAAGGCAGAAATTGCCGAAGCGACAAAGACGTTACTGGGTGTAGAGGTTTTAGATCGCTCAATTAAGCATTTAAAAGAAGCGAAGAAAAGCTTAGAATCAGAATTGGCTTTAATTGGAGATTCGGAAACCAAGAAGCTATTAAAAGAGCAAGAAAAGTTAGAGCAAGAAAGTAGTTTTCTTACCCAGCGCCAACAGGAAATTGAGCAGGAATTAGAACATCAAGATGAATTAAAACGAACCGTTGGCAATCGCTTGTTAGAACTTGGTGGTGCCAAGGAGTTACAACACCTTCGGGATGAACTCGAAGCGAAAGAAAAATTAGTTCGAGAACAGCTTAAACAAGCGAAAGATGCTCAGAAACGAGCCATATCAACACGCGGCTATACGGTTCTGCTTGCGGATGCAACAGCGGAGTTTCGATCGCTTGTCGATGATTTGCGATCGCGCGGGGAGTTACCGGTTGGCATTAAGCAGGAATTTGTGGAAGATTTGCTCAATCAGCAACGCTGCATCTGTGGGGCAGAGTTGATAGAGGGTAGTCACGCCCATCAACAGGTATCCACTTGGATGAATAAAGCAGGAAGTGCGGATGTTGAGGAAACGGCAATTCGCATGAGTGCCCAAGTCGATGAACTTGACAAGCAAATTCCTGAATTTTGGGAGGAAGTGGATAGACAGCAAGCCAATATTGCTCAGGGGAGAGCTGAACTTTCTCAAATCGAGACGCAATTAGATGATATTAATAAAAAACTGCGAAGTTATCCTAATGAGGATATTCAACAGTTACAAAGTCGTTTGGATGAAACAGAAGAGAAGATTCGCGAATTAACCTTAGAAAAAGGAGCAAATCAGCATAAAATCGAAACGTTGAAATCCCAAGCTGAGGCAAAAATCAAACAAATTGCCAAGCATAAGATGAATGAAGCGAAGCAAGAATTAGCTCAACGTCGAATTGCAGTGGCTCAGGATGCGATTGAGCGTGTAACAGAAGTGCGATCGCGTCTGGAAAATCAGTTTCGTTCTTCCTTAGAAAAGCGAGTTCAGGAGATATTTACCTCAATCTCTTTTACGCCTTACATTCCTCAACTGAATGAGAAGTATGAGTTGACACTCGTTAACACGACAGCAGGACAAAAAATCAGTGTTGCCGCTTCTACAGGCGAAAATCAAATTCTTAGCTTATCCTTCATTGGTGGTATTATTGACCGAGTACGGGATTGGATTCAAGAAAATACCCTCTTAGGGCCCGATAGCAGTACATTTCCCATCGTCATGGATTCGCCGTTTGGCAGTTTGGATGAAATTTACCGCCGACAAATTGCCAAGATACTTCCTAAATTAGCCAATCAATTGGTTGTTTTAGTCACGAAGACGCAGTGGCGGGGAGAAGTGGATCAAGAGATGAAGCATTATATTGGTCGAGAGTATGTACTTACTTATAACTCTCCCAAGCCTGAGTGTCAGGAAGATACGATTGAGTTAGGTGGAGTTCGCTATCCTTTGATCAAGCAAAGTCCTAATGAATTTGAATATACTGAAATTGTTGAGGTGGATGATAGTTTTTAGCGTCTCTATCACTCAAATCTAGCCCCATTATCAACATAGCTTTTGGATGTAGGGTGGGCACTACGGCAGTTCGATTGTAGGGGCACGGCATTGCCGTGCCCTTACTGTATTCTTGCCGAGAACTGCTATATCTACAGAAGCTGAAAAGCTGATTATAGTGTTAGTTAGGAAAACAGGGTAAAGGGAAAAGAAACATTAATTTCATCCTTTAACCTTTAGCCTTTTTCCGTTTACTCAAAGGCTGTACTCAGCCAACCAAAAACTGCTATATCCCGTATCACTTCTGATTCAAGTCGGTCGTTACAGGGCAATTTTCCGACTGGCAACAGCGTTAATCAAACGATTTAACTTGGCGTGGTGTGTATTAGACGATTGCAAAGAGGCTGACTGCAAGTACACATCAACCAATTTAGCTTCAGTCAGCGTTGCTGACATCCGATCAGCCCCCTTTAAGTTGGCACCCTTCAGATTGGCACCACTTAAATTGGCAGCGAGTAGACTGGTTGGATAGTATAAGTTAGCACCTAATAGATTGGCGTAACTCAAATTGACGCCCATTAGGTTGGTATGTCTCAAGTCACTTCCCAAAAGATTGGCACCAAATAAGTTCGCACCTAGCAGGTCAGCATAACTTAAGTCAGCTCCCAGCAGGTTAGCACCACACAGATCAGCTCCTAACAGGTTCGCGTAACTCAGATTAGCTCCCCTCAGAGAAGCATCAGTCAAGTTAACATACCTCAAATTGGCACTCAATAGGTTGGCATCACTTAGGTCAGCATCACTCAGGTCACAACCTGGCAATTCAGCACCACTTAGGTTCGCTTCACTCAAATCGGCGTTTACGAAGTCGGCACTGAATAAATCAGCACCAAACAAATTAGCCCCTCTGAGGTT
>JBFLZA010000895.1:0-3110 GCA_040756535.1 Cyanobacteriota bacterium | reverse complement strand
TAACGGTAGACAATACCCGCAAATCTACTCGATAGCATGAAATCAAAACAACGTCATTGAGAACTATTCACTATGAAGAACTCAACCATCAATACTGCTAAAACCCCTACGGTTGCTCCAGCTTATAACGGTTCCGATCGCAATGCCTGGATTTTTGGCTGGAACCCACAGCAAGAGCTATGGAACGGTCGCCTAGCAATGCTGGGTTTTGTCGCCTATCTTCTTTGGGATATGGCTGGTTATAGCGTTCTTCGGGATGTACTCCACCTGGTTCGCTAGAAGTTGAATTGTCACTTACAAGCTGTCTCTTGTTTCTCTAACAGCAGTAAAACACTTGTTTAGTCCACACCAAAAATTTTAAAAAACCAAAATACTGCCATGCAAACATCAACATCGCAAACATCAACATCTTCAGTTTCCTCAATTCGTTACGCTGCTCTAAGCCTAGGTCTCCTTTTCTTGTCACTCGGCTTAGCTGGATTTATGCCTGGTTTTGTCACGCCCTCTGCGAACTTTACCTCCGAACCCGGCTTCGGCTATATATTCGGTGTATTCCCCACCAACTATTTTCATAATGCAATTGGCATTTTAGTGGGTGTTTGGGGAATTGCTGCATTTACTAGCTTAAGCGGAGCAATTGTGTTCAATCGCATCTTCGCTCTCCTCTATGCAGCAGGCGCTATTTTAGGATTGCTGCCCTTTGCAAATACCCTGTTCGGGCTTACACCACTTTTTGGAAATAATATCTGGCTGAATGCCCTTACTGCTGCGATCGCTTTCTACTACGGATTTGTGAAGTCCGCAGAAATCGGTATGTCGAGTTCATCGAATGCTCAACCTAGCGTGTAACAAGAATACCTTCTCTAAGTAGAGACAGTGTTCTAATACTTACCGCTGGAAATTATTTCATCTGCGCTCCTTGGTGCTTATTCTAGGATGCACAAGTAGTCCCACAAGGACTACTTTTTTTTGCGTCAGGATTTTGTGATGGGAGGGAGCAATGTAGACCTCCACCGCAGAGAATTTAGAGTGAGGAATATATTGCGATGCCTTTAGAAGAAGCAAAAGTTTATTTTTACAATGACTTTAGCAGTTGGCTGACGCAGCGCAATTCGTTGGTGTTCATTAAAGTTTGGTGCTAAGTTGGTTTTATCTTGAAGCGATCGCTTTATGTGATTTTGGCTCAATGAGAGTTACCCTGACACAATCCTCTCCTAGAGGAATTCTTAGAGGATCGATTTTAGTTCAAATACAAACCAACGATGTCTGTACCCAATTTTGGACATCAACGACATTCGATCCCTACAACGAGCTTTACATTTGGCTTGGGCAAATTCGAGACTCCCAACTACCCGCAAAAATGATCGTCGATGAGGAAGGACGTGGAGTCGAGCTTATTGCAGAGCTTCTCAGAAGCGATCTTGTGCAATTCCGTATCGAGCCTTGGTTCTGTAGTAATGATACTGCAACACGCCTCGACATTATGATTGAACGTCTTGAATTGCTCAAGGCTTTTCACGACGGAATTATTAAGTTCATTCAAGATGAGTATAATCCATCGCAATGGTCGCTTATTGATACCCTAAATAATACAAATTGGGGAGCATTGCTCAACCCACCTAATATTACCAGGCAGCATTGGCAAAAGCGTCTAGCAATGTATGGAGGCGGACATGGTAGAGTTCCTGAAACTGGACGTGAAACCGTATGGAAACAACTCACGCCAGAGCAGCGATTGCTGGTGACTCTGCATGATGTTCTTGATAGGGCTACATTGTTGGCAGCTAACGCTCAAACTACCGAAGCTTATGCGCTAGTTAGTCTTTACCAAACTCTCCCCATCGATATAGCTTTAGGCGAACTTGACCCAAAGTGGTATGAGGCACGAAGAGAGGAGTTAGATAGGAAGTTTGACGGGTTCAAACTATTAAGGCACAGGCGAAAACCTCAGCATCGTCCTCTTGCCGCGAGAACAAGGCTTGCAACTCTGAAGCTCGGTCAACTTGTGGATGGTAGAGTTTACGGTATTAAACCCTACGGTGTTTTTGTTGATATTGGAGGTTATAAGGCATTACTGCACATTTCTGCAATTTCTCAATTACCCGTTGAGCATCCAGAGCAAATCTTTCAAGTTGATGACTGGGTTAGGGCAATCGTTGTTTGGCTGGATGTGGAGAGAGGGGCGGTGTCACTTTCAACTGGCGATCTAGAGCCTGAATCGGGCGATATGCTAAAAGATCCTTTAATTGTCTATGCAAACGCGGAGGAAATGGCAGCTAGGTATTGTCAACACGTGTTGTCAAAGCTAGAGGGGAAGTAGCGCAGGCTAACACATTTGTATTGGGGATGTAGGGCGAGAAGAAGACGTTAAGGTTCTCACAAGCATGACTGTAGCAAGTCTCGGCGTGGCACTCTGGCTGCTTGCAACGTCCGCAGTCCAAACCTACTAAATGTGTGCCTGACTCGTGCAAGAGATAGCTTTAAGCCCTTGAATAACTCAAGTGATTACCACGCAATGTGTAACTTTAAGAAAGCCCCCGATAACAACGAGGGTTCTGAGTATAAAGTTGCACAGGACGTTAATTAATAACTGCGTGAGGAGAAAAAGCTATCATGAGTCGTTCCCCACTCTTCGACAACTTAGCACGTGCTATCCGTATTGCTCGCTATTGCCAAGAGCAAAATATCTCCACCAACGAGGGAATTGAGCGAATCGCATCTCTAGAGGCATTGATGGCGGTACGGCGCACGAATCGGCGCGAATTTCTTACTGATATGGGAAAGCTGAGTGCGATCGGCGCGACAATAGGAGTAGGCTCAGGATTGCTTCACCGTACCCTCGCAGCTCCTGTACCAGCAGATATAAAAGTTGGGATTGTGGGGGCTGGTTTAGCCGGACTGGCTTGCGGGTACGAACTGAAGAAAAAGGGGATTAACGCTACCCTATTTGAAGCAAGCAATAGAACTGGCGGTCGCTGTTATTCTCTGGGAGGCGATTTTGCTGGGAGTGTTACTTTTCCCGGTCAGGTTGTGGAAAGAGGCGGCGAGTTTATTGACAACTTGCACAAGACGATGCTGGGATACGTGCGGGAGTTTAACCTCAAGACAGA
>JBFLZA010000894.1:0-3116 GCA_040756535.1 Cyanobacteriota bacterium | reverse complement strand
TTCAAGCTGGGGCGATTTTGCCCCTGTCCGAATTTTCCCACCGTGTTGGAACAGCACCGCCAAGCACTCTAATTTTGGAGGTGTATGCAGGGGCCCAGGGAGAGTTAGATTTTTACGAAGATGATGGAGAAAGTAACGCCTACCTTACTGAAGCGGGTAGCCGTCGCCGTTTTACCCAACACCGTGAAGAAGATAGTTATATCTTTACCTGTGAACCCGTGCGGGGAAGTTATTCAGGAATGCTTGAGGAACGGAATTTCCGCATTCTCTGGATTGGATTAAAGTCTGGTAGTCGGGTGGAAGTAAATGGGGTGGAAATTTGCCAGCAAAAATGGATGGGAGAGGTGTTGTCAGTAACTTTGGACTCTGTACCCCAAGCGGCATTGTGGAGTATTAAGGTTAACTCGAAACTAACCTAGAAGTATATAAACCCTGAAGCCGCCAAGCAACACAAACAGCACAAGAGTTCAAATGATCAGAACTTTTACCTTCAAGAAAAACCCAGCCGGTCAATAGCTGGGCTAGTTATTATGCTTGTGGCTGATAAAAAATGTTCGCTCCTCACCCTCTTTTAGCATCACCTTAGGTTTGTCGATTGACAGCCCCTAGTGGTCAGTTTCTAGATTGTCTACTCTTAAATCATTCCCTTTATCGGCGTTCCCAAGATTGAGGATTTACCTTAAAGTCCTCTGCTAACCATCTGCCTTGATCGTTTTTGGCTAATTGGATCGACAATTCAATAGGATAAAAGACTCCAGCTTTTGAAGTGCGTGCTGTTCCTTTGAGCCAGTAAGTATACCGATTTCCATTAGCTGACGATTTAGATCGGTCTACTGTTAATGTATTCGACCAGGTCGAAGAAGTATCTAAACTGGCTAATTTCTGCTTATTCTGTTTTCCGTTTTCAGTTAGCCACGGATCTAAACCATAATTTCTGGATAGACTCCCCGCGTCTTTGCTAGCCATCGCACCTGTATCTCGCGTCAGAATGGAGGCAACGACATGAGCCAAAGCGCCTTCTGGGGAGTATTGATTGCTGTGGTTGAGCAGGTACATCCAATCCGCTAAGTTGAACCAAGGCATTTCCGCATTAGCCTGAGTAGGCAGATGGGAACTCAATTCTGATTTGAAGTCAGACGAAGACTCTATCTCAGGCAGTTGTGCCTTCGGTTTTTCGACTTGAGCGAGGATAAATTGAATCGAGGCTCCTACACAGAACAAGCTAGCAATTAGAAAAAGAGCTACAAAGGTAGAATGCCTGGGTGAAACTTGAATAGCACATTTCATACGAGAGAAGCGAAATTCTAATAACGGGGATACTCTTTAGAAAAAGTTGACGGGAACTAGAGCAGAAAACGCTTGTCTATCGATCAGTTCTTCGCAGGATTAATTCGAGTGACTTTCAGCCGGGAAAGTACATAAGAATAACAATTTCTCTCCTGTTCAGAAATCCCTATATTCCAGCCCGGATACATCGAATGCTCTAAACCTATCTCTTTATGAGAAAATATGGCTTCACCTAGTCGGGTGACTTTAAAGGATAACATCCTTCTAAGGAGGGATGACAAACTAAGATAGCACTAAAAACAGTTAACGGATACATTTTGCGATCGCTTAAGGGCCTCGCTTCAAAAGAGCGATCGCAAGCCAGTTATCCAGTTCACTCCAAAATTCCGCAGTACCATTACCCCAAAAAAGTCTCGCACTAACCTAAAATATAAGACCCATGCGCCAGCCATTGCGGATTCTACAAATTATCCCCTCAATTTCTCTGGTTTATGGCGGGCCAAGTCAGATGGTAAGGGGACTTTCAGCAGCGCTGGCATCTCAGGGTGTGAACGTTACGGTACTGACTACCGACTCCAATGGAGATGCGGGCCAACCCCCTCTGAATGTTCCCCTCAATCAACCTGTCCAGCAAGATGGCTATCAAGTATGGTACTTTCGTTGCTCTCCCTTTCGTCGCTACAAGTTTTCTGTCGATTTGTTGCGCTGGCTGTGGTATAATGCAGCCAAATTTGACCTGGCTCATATCCATGCTCTTTTTTCACCAGTGAGTACGGCAGCAGCAGCGATCGCACGACACAAGAAGTTGCCCTATATCCTGCGTCCTTTGGGTACACTTGACCCAGCAGATTTACAAAAAAAACGGCGTTTAAAGCAAATCTACGCAGCACTACTAGAACAACAGAACTTAGCAGGTGCGGCGGGAATTCACTTCACTAGCAGCCAAGAGGCAAAGATTTCAGAACGCTTTGGCACCGAGACGCAGGATTTAGTGATTCCATTAGGCGTAACGCCGCCAGTCATACCCGCTCAAGGAAAAGCTCGGACTCAGTTAGGGATTCCCGATGCTCAGCCTTTGGTGCTGTTTATGTCCCGTATTGACCCGAAAAAGGGATTAAACTTCCTGCTCCCGGCATTGGAAAAGCTGTTAGGGGAAGGATTAGATTTTCACTTTGTTCTAGCAGGAACCAATCCTCAAGACCCAAATTATGAAAACCAAATCACTGAACAGGTTAAAGCTTCACCCATCGCATCACGCACTACAATGACTGGTTTTGTGACAGGGGAATTAAAGACCGCTTTATTACACGATGCGGACTTATTTGTCCTACCGTCTTACTACGAAAACTTTGGCATTGCCGTAGCAGAAGCAATGGTTGCCGGAACGCCAGTGGTGATTTCTGATCAGGTTTATATCTGGGAAGATATCCAGAAAGCTCAAGCTGGATGGGTAAGTGCTTGTGATCAGGAGGCTTTAACGAAGTGTTTGCGAGAAGCACTTCAGGATGCTGGAGAACGGCAACGCCGAGGCGCGAATGCTCAAGATTATGCCTTGAAGAATTACAGTTGGGATGCGATCGCACAGCAGATGATTCAGGCGTATCGGCAAATTCTTGAGGTTAGCGGGACGGTTTGATGAGGGGATAAGGAAGACAAGGGGGACAAGGGAGACAAGGAGGGCTAATGTTTTTTTCTTAATAGACTTCTTGAAGAGCAGTCGAATTTACCCCCCTTAGTCCCCCCTGTATCTTGGGGGTAAACTAACGCCCTCCCGGAAAACAAGGGGAGGGTTGGGGTGGGGTGCTTTGTATTTTTGCAAGAGGTCTAAT
>JBFLZA010000893.1:0-3124 GCA_040756535.1 Cyanobacteriota bacterium | reverse complement strand
TCGGCGTTTGACTCCTGTGGCTTTCGTCGAGAGACCTTCTACCCCTGCTACGGCATGGCTGAAACAACGCTGATTGTTTCTGGTGGACTCAAGGCAGCCTCACCAGTAGTCAAAGCCTTTAAGAAAGATGCGCTAGAGCAAAATCGTGTCGTCCCAGCTTTAGGGAACAGTGATAACGCCCAAACACTAGTTGGCAGCGGTCAAATCTTACTGGATCAGCGAATTGTCATTGTCCATCCCGAAACTTTGACCCGTTGCTTGCCTGATGAAGTAGGTGAAATTTGGGTCTCAGGGCGTAGTATAGTCCAAGGCTACTGGAATCAATCTGAAGAAACGGAGCGCACCTTTCGAGCCTACCTGATAGACACTGGAGAGGGTCCATTTCTACGCACCGGAGACTTGGGATTCTTGCAAGAGGGTGAACTATTCATTTGCGGTCGCCTCAAAGACCTCATCATCATTCGGGGTCGCAATCATTACCCGCAAGATGTTGAATTGACAGTAGAACAGAGCCACCCATCACTGCAGCCTAGCTGTGGAGCCGCATTTTCTGTTGAAGTAGATGGTCAAGAGCAGTTGGTGGTTGTTCAGGAAATTGATCGCCACCACCTCCGTAATCTGGATACCGAGCGAGTAATTGGAGCAATCCGCCAAGCAGTAGCGGAGCAGCACGAGCTGCAAGTTTATGCCGTATTGCTGCTCAAGCCGAGCAGTATCCTAAAGACTTCCAGTGGTAAGATTCAGCGTCGTGCGTGCCGCAATAGTTTTCTAGAAGGCACACTACATGCCGTAGCTAGTAGCATTCTTGACGCTAACGTCGATACCATACAAAGTATCAAACACCTGAATCATAAGGCTTTACTTGCTCTAGATACAGACCAACGGTTGCCTCTGCTAAAAGCTTATTTACAGCAGATGCTAGCTCAAATGCTGAAGATCGCCCCCTCTCAGCTAGCTCCGCAGCAGCCTTTGAATACTTTGGGGTTAGACTCACTCATGGTCATTGAGTTGCAGAGTCATATCGAGAGCCTTGGTTTAGTCTTATCTCTTGATAGCTTTAGTGAGGAACTTAGTGTAACCCAGCTAGCTAACAAGCTGGTCACAGCCAATCTATCTGATGCTAGTAAACCGACTTCGCTATCTCCTTTGGTGTCTCATCTCCCGTCGCGCTATCAACCTTTCCCACTAACAGATGTTCAACAAGCTAACTGGGTAGGTCGCAGTAGCTCCTTCGAGTTGGGAAATGTGGCATGTCACTTCTATCAGGAACTGGATTGTGTTGATTTGGATTTAGAACGATACACCGTTGCTTGGCAGAAGTTAGTTTTGCGACATGACATGCTACGGGCAATTGTGCTACCAGATGGTCAGCAGCAAATCCTAGAGCAGGTTCCATTCTATGAGATCAAGGTGTTGGATTTACAAGGGCAAGACCCTCAGGCGGTCAATAATCAGCTAGACAGCATAAGGCATCGGATGTCTCATCAAGTACTGCCGAGTGACAGATGGCCCTTGTTTGAGATTCGGGCTTCTCGTTTAGACAACCACCGCACCCGGATTCATATCAGCTTCGATCTCTTGATTGCTGATGTTTGGAGCTTTGAAATCATCTTTAGAGAACTCGATGAACTCTATCAAAATCCTGAAGTTCTCCTCACTCCGCTTAAAATTTCATTCCGGGACTACGTTCTGACTCAGGTGACTCTCCAGAATTCCGAACGTTACCAGCGGGCGCTGGATTATTGGCAAAAACGTCTCCCCACACTGCCGCCAGGACCAGAGCTGCCACTGGCTAAGAAGCCTGCATCCTTGAAAATCCCCAGATTCAAACGTTCTTCTGCTAGCTTGGAGCCAACAACTTGGCAACAGCTAAAAATTCGATCAACCCAGGCAGGACTTACCCCCTCGGTCGTCTTGTTAGCGGCTTTTGCCGAAGTGCTGACAGTTTGGAGTAAGAATCCTCGGTTTACTCTTAATTTGACACTATTTAATCGTCTGCCGCTGCATCCTCAGGTGAATGACATCGTGGGGGACTTCACCTCGTTGACTTTGCTAGCAGTGGATAACTCCGCACCGGAGATCTTCAAGACTCGTGCAAGGCACCTTCATAAACAACTCTGGGAAGCCCTGGAATATCGGTATATCAGTGGTGTTCGTGTTTTACGAGAATTGGCACGCACTAAAGGAGAAACAGCAAGAGCAATTGCGCCGATTGTGTTCACCAGTACTCTAGGTTTGGGGCGCTTAAGTCAAAATTCTTCTCTGTTGAATCAGCTAGGAAGTCCAGGAGATGTTGTCTATAGCATCTCACAGACTCCTCAAGTTTGGTTGGATCATCAAGTTTTTGAATTGGATGGAGCTTTGGTCTTTAACTGGGACTTTGTAGAAGATCTATTTCCCCCAGGACTCTTAGACGATATGTTTGATGCCTATTGTCTTCTTCTGAAGCGTTTGGCTACTGAGGAAGAAGTCTGGCAGGCAACAACGCGAGAACTGCTACCAACATCTCATCTAGAGCTACAGTTATCTCTCAATGCCACTCAGGCTTTGATTGAACAGCAGCAACTACAGACCCTGTTTATAGCACAGCTACCCCAGCGCTCGCATCAAGCGGCAGTTGTAACTGCTACACGTAGCTTGACCTACGAAGAGCTATACTGCCAATCTAATCAGTTGGGCCACCTGCTGCGGCAGCTAGGCGCTCGTCCCAATAGGCTGGTGGGCGTAGTCATGGAAAAAGGATGGGAACAAGTAGTAAGCGTTTTGGCTATCTTAGCCTCTGGAGCCGCCTATGTACCCATTGATCCAGCTTTGCCTCAAGAGCGCCGTTGGCATTTACTGGAGCAGGCAGAAGTCAAACTAGTGCTGACGCAATCCTGGATCGATGCTACTCTAGTCTGGCCAGAGGACATCAATAGGATTCATGTAGACACCTTCTATGAAGCAGAGACGGAAGCCCTACCCTTAGAGCCAGTGCAACAACCGGAAGACCTTGCCTACGTCATTTATACCTCTGGGTCCACTGGCCTACCCAAGGGTGTGATGATTGACCATCGCGGTGCTGTCAACACGATCCTCGATATCAACCAGCGCTTCAGCGTAGAACCTGACGATCGAGTTCTGG
>JBFLZA010000892.1:0-3130 GCA_040756535.1 Cyanobacteriota bacterium | reverse complement strand
GAAAAAGATAAGGACAAACAGGAAGAAATTCGGCAGACGTTTGAGAAACAGATTCGCAACTTGGATGTCGAGTATAGCTTAAGAAAGCACTTCTATCTCCTCCAAGGCATCTGCAAACGACTGGAGGCAGAGCAAAATCAAGAAGACTATTTAAAGCTTCGTGAATTATCTGAAAATATCTCCCGCCAAATTAAGCTCCTAGAAGTCATTCGGGAAGCATTAAATCAGTTATTAACTAATCAGATAGTTAGCGATTCTTTCTATCAATTGCTAGCGGAACAAAAGCCAGACAATCAGGTGCGAACTCAATTTTACGATCGCTTGCTACGACTCCACCGTTTTTTACTCGATGTCGCTGGCTTAGATAACGTCTTACCCGATGCCAACTTAGAGTTAGAAGAAATTTCCGCCAATATTTTTCAAATATTACCGCTACAAGCTAGAGAACCCTTCTACTACCAATGGCTATCCCAAGCCAAAAATTCGGGTATTTTGCTGCAATTTAGGCAAAAAATCAATAAATTGCAAAGTCAACAGGATATTGAGGCAAATATCTGGGAAAATCCTACCTTTGTTTATGACAATCAAGAAAATGAAGCCTTTGGCACGATTTTACGAAAAGTCGAACTCGCTTCGGAAGCCTTGATTGAGACGAGTCAGTTTCAGGATTGGCAAGAACTGCTTCAGCGGTTTAAAGGCTTTCGTTATTTAGATAAAGTTCTTTATCCCTTTGAATACCTGACGGATTTAACCGAAAAAGAACTGATTAAAACGATTCGCATCAGTCCCAACGATGCCAACCTGGGATTAGGGGAAGGTAAAACGCTAGAAGATAAATTAGCGGGAGATACCTTATATGCCTTTGGGGGATTTTTTAAGAAATCTTGGCGTTCTAACGATATTCTGTGGGGACGACTAGACGGACTCAATCGTATTATTGAAGCCTTACTAACCAGTGAGTCCGTGAAAAATTTTCCGGAGTTTCTAGAGCGTCAAGGCCGCTGTCGTAAAGGGACACCGGAGTTTCAATCCTTTACGGAACAATACTTGCAGTTTCTCCTCGATGAGTCCTTACCCCTCGATGACTCTTTGCCCGATGATCAAAAGAGCGCTTACCAGGAAAATCGGGAGGCGATTCTCGGATGTCTGCGTCAATTGGCAAATGAACCCCTGACAAAAAATCAGTTGAAATCGACGATTAAGAAGTTAGTCAGCTATTTAGTCCTTGCAGGCCATCGCGAGATTGTAAAAACTGATTTATCGAATGTGCTTGAAGATGAAATTGCCGAACAACTCAATTGGAATCAACAGCGAGTTCAGTATAGTAATTCTCGTACAGGTAAGACGCCAACCCCTCAGCTAGCAGGGGAGGAAAAACCCAAATATCAACCCGTGCCTGGGTACTTCGAGCGTAGCGTTAGTGCTCTAGCGGCTGTTACCTTAGCTCAAGAAGCAGTGGCAACAATATCTCGTGGGAATACCGAGAAATTTTTCCGGGAAAAATACAATGTGGGCCAAGAGACGGTATTGGATAGTATCCCTCGGATTATCCTAGCGAAGCTTTCCACCCAGTTCGGTTTAGTGCTGAGAAATATCGTGTTAACCACATTAGGCGATCGCGCTGCAGTCTTGCAGAGGAGTCTAACGTATAATGCTCTCGATAAGTCGTTACAACTGTTCTACTGGTGGCTGCAATTTTCAGGGCCATTAGCGGTTCAACCCTCTAGCTATCAACCCGTTTTTCTGGCAATTCAGTTGGTTTTACTCGGCCTTGCCATTCTGGCCATCGTCGTCATCCTGTTGAAGTCATGGATTTGGGCGATGGTTGCGCTGGGTTCAGCCGTACTGTTTTGGTTTCTAGAGCTTATCCGTCGCTCTTCATTGAGGTGAGTGCATAAGCATTCAGGAGTCAGGAGTCAGGAGTCAGGAGTCAGGAGTCAGGAGTCAGGAGTCAGGAGTCAGGAGTCAGGAGTCAGGAGTCAGGAGTCAGGAGTCAGGAGTCAGAATACAGAATAAAAAACTCTCTTCGCGTCCGGAGTCTCTGGAGCATCTGTCTTAACGATTGCTGTTCAACCGGATTTGAGATGACTTGAGGGTTCAAGCCCTCATAGATCATATTCTGAATTCTGGCTTCTGAATTCTGAATTCTGAATTTTTGACGTTTCACCCAACCCTTGGAGTAAAACCTTTGTCGAGTGGGCATTGCCACCTTCCTTTTAGTCTTAGTATCTGTAAATCGGAAACCTATCTTCCGAAAGTGGTAATATCCCAAAGGGTCATAGGGATTTGTAGAAACTTCTCTAAAACCTAGCCCTTGCCCTCAAGGGTTCTAGTTGGAGTATGGGTTACCCAAACAACGGTACAACAAAGCACCAGCATCAAAATTAAGACCTCATTTGAGGCAAACGACCAGTGGCAGCATCTACTCTTGTATAACTCTCGCAGCGAGAACACTCGCTTCGGTGTAAAGCGCCATAAAGCGGTAGCAGTTAACCTGCCGATACCGTTGCTCTTTGGTGCTTACAGTCATTACCCTGTACGAAGTGGGTTGGGTTTTCCTTGCTGAGGTTAAGTTTTATCCTGTCAATACAAGAAAGCAAAAGCAGTGAAAGACAAAATGATGAATATTCAAATGGTAGAAGAGGCTGAACAGCGGCTGAAGCAGTCTATCATGAGCTACAAGCAAAAGCCGGTGGGGACAGTAGCGGCAAAAGAACCGGGCCCGAAAGAAGAACAGCTGAATTACGGTCATTGTTTTATCCGCGATTTTGTCCCTTCGGGACTTGCCTTTCTCATGCAAGGAGAAAGGGAAATTGTTCGCAACTTTCTTGAATTTACCTTAGGCTTGCAGTCCGACTACGGGGGATTAAAAGAAGGTGAAGGGTTATTCGGGGAAGTCAGAAAAACCTGGCAAGAAAAAGAACTTTTCATTGATGGAATTCGACTGGGGCAAGGGTTGATGCCAGCCAGTTTTGAAGTGACATCAAACCAAGAGATAGAACCGGATTTTGGGCAACGGGCTATTGGCCGAGTTACCCCGGTTGATTCAGGTTTGTGGTGGATTATTCTGTTGAGAGCTTATGAAAAAGCTTGTCAGATAGCCAACAAACCCGAAGAGAGCATCGCTCAT
>JBFLZA010000891.1:0-3138 GCA_040756535.1 Cyanobacteriota bacterium | reverse complement strand
AGAAGTCGAATCAAAAGCAAAATAAAAACAAGCAATCTCAATAGTTGGATGATAATGACCCATTATTGTGCTTGTGGAATTTAGATTCAAAACGGATTTCAGCATAGAACACAGGGTAGGGGCACGGTATACCGTGCCCCTACAGACTATATAGAAAAAGGCAGAAGGCTCCAAGGGAGAGGGCTTTTATGTTTATTACTGGTACCTGGTCGTTTGGGCCGTTAAATCTGTTCTAACCTTTCTGGCGAAAGCTATAGATAGGTGCCGTTTTTATTCTTCATCCAGTGGATCACTGGATTCATTCGCTTCTAGGTCTGGAGAAGACTGAATTAAATATTGTGTTTTTTTAATCTCACTATCGATGTAAAACGTAACTTGAACGGGACCATAGCGCTCTTGAATAACTGCTTCAATCCGTTGGGCAATTAGGGATGTGACTTCAGCTAAATCAGAATGCACAATTAGGTTCATCTGAACTTGTACAAAGCGCCCAACAAGCCCTCGTGAGCGAATACGATAACAATGCGTAACGCCTCCAACTTGGCGGGCAATTTGAGCTAAAACTTCCGGAGCGATCGCATTCTGCTCTACCATGAAAGGAAACTGCCAGCTTATAACTTGCCAGCAACTTAAGGCGGCGACTAACACCATCAGAATGGCTAGCGCAACATCAAGCCAGACAATACCTCGCTGGACTCCCCAAAGTCCTCCCATGACTAAAAGGGTTAGAAATACATCTTTAAAGAGTTGACCAGCATTAAAGCGAAGGACAGGATGACCAATAATTCTTCCTTGATAAAGACCCAAAATTGCCAAACTTAAGCTGATGGTTACGATAACGCTTAATAGCTGGATTAAAGACCCACTCACACGAACGGGAAAAATCAAAGCTTCTCCCTGAGTAGCGCTGATTAACTGCTGACCGGAGATGACTAGCAAATTTAAACCCGCAAAACCCAAAAAAGCGATCAGCCCAAATGCGATCACCGCTTCGGGTTTACCATGGCTGTAAACGGATGGCCCCCTGGAGCGATAGGCTGTAATCGTCAGAAAACTCAAAAAAGTGCTGAAGCTGTTGAGCAGGGTGTGCAATGACTCAGCCATGAGACTAAGCGATCGCGCTGACCAAGCAGCTGCAACTTTGACTGATAAAATAAGTATCATCAGCCAAAACGTTGTGAATAAAATCAGGCGAACTCCCTGAACGCGATTTTTTCCTTCGGTCATAGCCTGAAGGTAGCATGAGCCGTATACCTCAAACATTATCGGTCATCATTAAGCGTGCGAGTGTAGTTACGAAAGTCACAAGTAAATAGGATACTCCATGCCTCGGATGCAGGAGATTGCACCAGGACGCACTTGTTTGCCGCTAGAATTCAACCATCGCTAACGCTTAGATGAGCAATGAAGAAGCATTTTCAAGGCGTAATGCTGATACAGTCGTGGTTAGTTTGTAAGGGTTTCGTTTCCTAATCACCGATAACTTCATCACTTATGCCAGAACTCTCTACGGCTCATCAGGTCGCATCTTTGGGTACTCTTGATCGCGATGCCTTAGATATTCAACTACTAGTCCTGGATATTGACGGCACGATCGCCGGCCGCTCCAATGAGATTCGGGAACCTGTGAAGCAAGCCATTCGTGCTGCTCAAGCTAAAGGAATTCAGGTAGCGATCGCTACAGGTCGGATGTATTGCTCTGCCTTACGTTTTTATCAAGATGTGGGTTCCACCCTACCGTTGGTAGCCTACCAAGGCGCATGGATTCAAGACCCAGCCACAGACAAGATTCACCGACATTTACCCGTGTCCCGTACTACTGCCGAACAGTTGTTGGATTACTTTGAGACTGAGGCATTGCGATCGCTGCTTTCGGTTCACTTCTATATCAACGATCAGTTATATGTTCGGGAAATCACGCCCGAAACCGAACTCTATGCTAAACGAGCCGATATTCAGCCACAAGCCGTAGGAGACTTGCGAAAGGTTTTAGGCTCCGAACCGACTAAGATTTTAGCGCTAAGCGACGATACGCAAATCATTGATCAACTGCTGGGTAGTTTGCGCCAACAATACACCCCTGCGGAGCTTTATTTAACAAAATCCGTCGCTACGTTCTTTGAAGCCACAAATCCCGTGGTTAACAAAGGAACTGCCGTGCGCTACTTGGCCCAAGAGATGCTGGGGCTAAAGCCTCATAACGTGATGGCTATTGGCGATAACTTTAACGATTTGGAAATGCTCGACTATGCTGGCTTAGGTATCGCGATGGGAAATGCGCCAACAGAGGTGCAAGCGATCGCTCAGTGGGTAGCTCCCGATGTTGAGGACGATGGTGCAGCGGCAGCCATTGAAGCCTTCGTACTGTAAGCCCTGTTTAAAGAAAAACTTTTCATCAGAAAGGGAACCGACGACTGGCCGTGTTTCGTCTCGGTTCCCTTGCTGGTTCGCTCCTCACACACCCAGAATAATACCTGAAAGAGGTTCAATTTGTCACTACCTTTTCCAACAATTTTTTTGTCTTTATGTAAAATTCCGGTTACAGTTCGCTGGGAGCCGTTATACCTAGGTGGTCGAGGAGCGATCGCAGTACCCTTTGAGTAACTCCTACTAGTCCCAATCTTGCCTGAGCGAGTTTAGGCGTCTGAGTCTTCACCTCTCCCCAAATGCGGCAGGTACTGTAGAAGGTTTCAAAGGCATGACTTAGAGTATTGGCAATTTTTACGTTATTGACTAGATTGGGGTCGCTGATGCGATCGCAACTCTCCAAAAGCTGGTCAATTAGATGACGTTCCGCTGAATGTTGTAGCCACAAATCCCCTTGACAACTCTCCATCGTTGGGTCGTCCTTAAGCCAAGGAATTGGGTTTGGCTCAATAATTTGCCAATTGGGAGGTTGGCAGTCTGAATCACTTAGCTCGATCAAACCCTGTCTGTGTCCTAAGCGCAAGAGTGAGCAGCAGCGAGCATGAGCATACTGAATTGGAAATAGATTTTGGGCATCTTTGGCTCTTTTGAGCAGTTGTTTTTGAGGAGTTGTATCAACTTTTTCCACATACCGTTTATTCATCTGGCTCCCCTGCTCCTTTGCTCCTCTGCTCCCCCCCTCCCCCGCACCCCAACTCCCCCACTCCCCCA
>JBFLZA010000890.1:0-3140 GCA_040756535.1 Cyanobacteriota bacterium | reverse complement strand
CATTATTACAGGGGTTTGACTATAAAAAAGTCCTATATACCCTGTATACCTCTTTATCTAAAAAAGAGATGTAATAATGTAACCCAGAGGCTAGACTAACCGCAGAGTAAGTGTTTCAGAGGTTACATGGAATGTAATGTCCATGTAACCTGATGTAATATCTAGTCTTGGGTCTCTGGCTACCCTAAATAGGGATGTCAGCATCTGCCTTAGTAGCCATAAGCTCCCAACGCTCGTTCCAAAACCGTGCAGCAATGGGTTTCTTGGCAGTTTTTAAGAAATAAAGCCTGACAGACTTACCTAAGACAGTTCTAGTATCATTTTTATAACCTAGCTGCTTAAGGCTGCTTACGACGGCTGCTTTGTGTCTACTGTGGTTCTCAGGCTTGACACCCATAGCTGACAACAGATCGCCAAGTTTGAAGGCGATGTCTCTTTCCCCATCACGAGTCACATCAGCTAATACAGACTCGATCTGTTCAACCCAGCTACCCTCTACCATGTAGTTGTGGTTCCTGGTCTCAGCCGCGACCCGACTTGACTCAGAGAGATCCGTAGAATGCCCCTCAAACATCAACTTCTGGTATGCGGTAGCCCACAGTTGATCGACGTTTGCCTTGAGCCAGTCAAGTGGTAACTTCCAACCCGATGGTATATCAATGACCCAGAACCTATTATTACCTGTGTCATCCACCAGGAACTGAGCTTTATTTGTAGTCCCGATGAACACTGTAACCCTAGGTGTCTCGATCATCCCTTCAGCTTCTTTATATTTAGGAATATATTTGTCTACCCTGGTAGACAGTTGCTGCTTAAGGATGCTAGCTTCCTTACCTTTGAAAAGCCGATCGCACTCAGGAAGCTCCATGATCCATGTCCGGGTGCAAAGGCGAATGAAGTCCATATCAGAAGTACCTGAAGGTAGCTCCGTAGCCCAGGAACGAGCTAGTTCAGACACAAAGGCGGACTTTCCAGCATCTTGATCGCCCTTAAGTATCAAGGCTCTCTTTTGGTAGCAACCCGGCTCCATAACACGCTTGACGGCTCCGACCAACCAGGTAGTTATCATCTCCTGTGTCAGTGGGTCTTTATCTCCGAATAAGACCTCGCCTAAGTTATCCCATTCTGGTAGTAGCTCAAGTTCCTTTGTAACCCATGACCTACTCGATCTATCTAGGGTACGTGTAAGATCCTCGTAGGTCTTCTCCAAGTACCTCCGAACCGGCTGAAACTCCCAGTATTCCATCATTTGGTCTAACTGACGGTCATAGAAACCCTCAGACGCTTTGGGTCTGGACATCTCTAGGACTTTCTCAAGTTTGGCGACTAGCTTAGATGTTGTTGTGGCTTTTCCTAAGTAGTAATATGTTCCTGCCCAGGCATCTCTTTCTACCTTGGTTTCATAGACAGCCTCGAATACTTGCCAGAAGGCGTAAGCTCGCTCTTTTGCATTCGATATATACCTGATAGCCTCGCGCTTAGCTCTCACCTGGTCTCGGTAGGCTTTGTTGTCAAAATGGGAACCTCCTCTGACATTTGAGGTTAGACCCAAGAGGTCAACAGACCTAATAAACCTCAGAATATCTTCACCGCGATCGCTGTCTTCAGGGGTTGACTCCATATCAGTGATGGAGCTATCATTATATTCAGACACTATTTGATCCTCGGGCGCTCAGCCCTGTTTAGCAATATTTCAGAACTGTTAAGGGTAACTAGGGTGTAAGCTAGTTACCCTTTTGGCTGTTTAGTTGTTCTTGGCTACTGGCGACATCTTGGGTAGCCAGGTACATAATAATGGCTGCTCTGATGACTTCTCCGACTGTCATCTGCTTAGCTTTGCCCTCCATAGCGACCTGAGTCTTCAGGTCTTCTGATAGCCTGAACGACTGTTTAACAGACTGCCTCTGCATCTTGTCCCTCTTTTGTCCCTCCACTCTTATCCTGTCAAGATCGGCACTTGTTAGTTGTAAACACACTAGGTTAACCTAGTGGGCTTAGTCAAGTCTAGTAGCGTCTAGCGGAAGCGTCAAGCGATCGCTCTCTAAGACAGAAGAAGGCGTCAGGTGTCCTAACTAGGTCTGACGCCTAGATGGTCTATCGAACGTTACGTCCTTCTAGTTCTCTAACCTTTTGCTCAAGAGCTTCAAGCCTTGCTTCCATACTTTCAAGCACCCCTAGCTTCACTGGAGGTAGCGCTATATGGATAGCCTCGTTTACACGATCTTTCATACTCTTTTGGGCTAAAGCTCGGACTAGGATGGTAGCCAGCCTATGTCCTTTTTCCGCGTAATGACTCCAGTAAGTTATTACCGAGCCTACGGGAACTGCTGACTCTCCATTGATACTCCTACACTTAATGCGGCTCTTACCTGTGTCCGGATCTCGAAAGGCATCATACAGGGTCGCTTTAGTTTCTCCGAGACACCCCACTACGTCTTTGACGCTAGCGAACATCTGACCGTTATCTAACTGGAAAGCTTTTACCCAAAAAATATTGTAGAACTCTAGGGCGACTTCGGTCGCTGGGTTTCCGTTTTGAAGTGTCATCTTGGTTAACCTACTATTGCTTACTCTGGTCTAGTCTGAGGTGTCGGTATCAGGAGTTACAGAAGAGCTTATCCAGCACCAAGAGCTGTTTCTGATGATCGATACCGCTTTCGGTGAGGTTAAAGCAGTAGTCCGTTCGGTCAGTGTATGTCTGGCATTTACGGAACTGGTGATCGATAGCGATCTCGTAGTCCCATTCCTCTTCCAGGTCATCGTAGGTCAGACCGATGATGGTACCCGATAGCGTCTTACCATTCTCTAACCAAGAGACTTTCTGCATCATCCAGTATTTAGGCTGACCCCACTCTTCAGGGGCATAGCCAATAAAGTCAAAAACTTCCTGGTCGTCTTGTAGGTTCTCGTTATGCTCTAGCATTGTTCTAGGTCTCCTAGGCTTCTGGGGTGACTTAGAGGAGAGGAGCGTTCAGTTTCGACGCTTTAGCGCTTCTCTTTCTCTTCTAGAACTATTCTAGAAACTTTAACGTTTAGTGTCAAGAACTTTGAGAATATTACCTAGAAAGCAAGGTTAGGCTTAAGTCGTGGTTATAATAGACTAGAACAGTTCTAGAAAGACAATGTACCGCTTAAGCTTA
>JBFLZA010000889.1:0-3144 GCA_040756535.1 Cyanobacteriota bacterium | reverse complement strand
CTAAAGCCACCAAAGTCGCTATACCGGCTAGACCCGCCCGGACTCGTACTAGTACGATAGGTATAAGTTCGACGAGTATTTCCCCCTGCGGCTGTATTGAAGCGACCCAGCAACTCGTTAATAAAGTCATCAAAGCTGCCATACTGGCTAAAATCAAAGCCACTAACATCAACGCCGGCTCCACCTCCTGGCCATCCCTGTCCAGCTTGCTTCCAATACTGACCGAATTGGTCGTATTTCTTGCGTTTATCGGAGTCAGATAGCACTTCGTAGGCTTCACTAACTTCCTTAAAGTGAGCCTCTGCTTGCTTATCCCCAGGATTCATATCTGGGTGGTATTTCCGTGCTAGACGACGATAGTTTTTTTTAATTTCATCTGCACTGGCAGTTTTACTCACTCCCAGGATGGCGTAGTAGTCTTTGAAGTCGGTTGCAGCCATGAAGGGTATCTCCTCTACTCTAGATATTTAGTCTAAGTTTTGTTTTATGCTGCCCTAATGACGCCGCAACTGTTTCCACGGTCAAACGCTGTTTTCTAAGTACATTTTGTCCGAATAGGGGTGGAGAAACCCTAGAACAGATGGAGCGTTTTCCCGCTTCTGGATTCAGGGTTCTGCCACATCCAGCGCCCATGAATGAAGAGTCATACTTAGCTATAGTTTTTAGCGTCAGCAAGTGATTCAAGGGATGCACTGAGTTAGCGGTTTGTCAAGTAAGGGTTATTGCTTATATTTCTCTAACCTAGAGTATCAAAGCCGTCAAGTTTCGTGAGTTCGGTTCTTTCTCATCCATAGGATCGCAATTTCCACACCTTGCACAAGAAGAACGAATCAGGTAATCAAAGCCCTCTTTCAGTATCGGAGGAGCATTGAACAGCGAGGAGTGCATCTGTAAAATGACTTCTTCAGGAACGTAGCGATCGCGCTTTTTATTGCGTTCCAGACACACACACAGGGGTGTATCCCACCACAAACCGATGATGTGGGTAAAGCCAGTCACACGAGCAAGTGCGATCGCTTCTTTCCGGTAACGTCGAACTGCATTGGTTGCATCATAAATCGCTACCGATGAGTGAGCAACTGCCTGCTTAAATTGCTGCTCGACTTCACGCCACACCAAAGGCCATGGGCCTTGAACCTCCTGTGAACCAAACAACTGAGCGCGGATAATATCCGTAGAAATCAACTGACTTCCGGGATACTCAACACACAACCTGCTAGCTAGGGTGGATTTGCCGCTACCAGGTAGCCCAATTAATAGAAGCAGTTTGGTCATGAGTCATGAGTCATTAATCACTGGTCATTGGTCATTAGTCGCAAGAAAGCTTTTAGGTTTTAGATGGCTTTTGCCTCTAATAACTAACAACCAATAACTAACAACTGTAGTTTAAACAGACGAAGAACCGAGACTCAGAACTAAATCACCGTTCCATCCGGAATTACTGCATTTTTGATCACGACAACAATACCATTACGGATAATAAAGCCTTGTTGTTCGCGATCGGCTTCCTCCACTCGGTCTTTATTGATAATTTGAACGTCGCAGCCAATACGAGCGTTTTTATCGATGATGGCACGACGAATCGTGGAGTTGGCTCCAATACCTAGAGGGACTCTTTGGGTGTCGCAGTCAGATTGCCGTTCGGCAAAGGGTTCGTAGTAGTCAGCCCCCATGAGCATAGCGTCTTCAATAATAGAACCCGCTTCTACGCGCGAACGAATTCCCAATACCGAGTGGTGAATTCGGCAATTTTTGAGAATGCAACCTTCCCCGATCATCGATTCCGTTACCTGACAATCTAAAAGCTTACTCGGAGGCAAGTAACGGGCACGAGTGTAGATGGGAGCTTCTTCATGGTAGAAACTAAATGGAGGTCGCGGCTGCTGGGTGAGTGCCAGGTTGGCATCGTAAAATGCCTCAATAGTTCCAATATCTTCCCAGTACCCATTAAACAAATAAGCTTGAATGTTGAATTCATTGGAAGAGGAGGGAATGATTTCTTTTCCAAAATCCGTTTGTTCTGGAGAACTATTGAGCAGATGCGTTAAAACATCTCTTTTAAAGACATAAATCCCCATTGAAGCAATATAGGGCATTTTCTTGGCTTGTTCGGCGTCTAAGCCAAGGATGGTCGTATCGACCTGCATTTGCTTCAGGGCATCCCCTTTGGGTTTCTCACTAAAGTCAACAACTCGACCGTTGTTATCAATTTTCATCAACCCAAAATCCGAGGCCCGTTTCTCATCAATGGGGATAACGGAGAGGGTAATATCTGCGCCGGTTTCCCGGTGGCGTTCCACGAACAAGCGGTAGTCCATCCGGTAAAGATGATCACCTGACAAAATCAGATATTCATCAACATCCCACTCTTGGAACAGCCAAAGATACTGGCGAACAGCGTCAGCCGTACCCTGGAACCAGCTAGGGTTCTCGGCTGTTTGTTGGGCAGCGAGTACTTCCGTAAACCCTTCGGTTAAGCCAGAAAAGTTGAAAGTACGGGAGATGTGGCGGTTGAGGGATGCGGAGTTGAATTGAGTGAGGACGTAGATTTTGAGGATGTCAGAGTTGATGCAGTTACTGACAGGAATATCGATCAGGCGATATTTACCAGCCAAGGGGACAGCCGGTTTAGCCCTCAGTTTGGTAAGTGGATAGAGGCGCGTACCTGCACCACCTCCGAGAATAATACCTAGAACTTTTTTCACAAAAACCTCTCCGTTACAAATAAATTGTCAAGTTTAGTGTCTGATTGGGTGTCACATCTGGCAAGGGGGAAAAAGAAAGATGAGCCTCAGGACTTTACCAAAGAAAGGGTTCTGGGTTTTAGGGGTTAGGAGTTGAGGGTTAGCTCTCCATTCCCACCCGTGGCTTTCCTTACCTCCATCGAAAAGAAGAGGAATTGTTACCGCGCGTCGTTAAGAGTTGGGCGTGAATTCAGGACTCTTAGCCGAATCAATGGTCATTTCCATTAAAATTTTCTGAGCGCATTGTTCTTGAGTGCCATCTGCTGGATGACGTTGGATGTAGCTGCCGTCTGGTTGGAGTTCCCACGCTTGACGGTTATCGGAAAGCATGACTGCTAAGATTTCTTGGATATCTTTGGCAATCTCTGGGTCTTCGACAGGCACGATCGCTTCTACTCGC
>JBFLZA010000888.1:0-3149 GCA_040756535.1 Cyanobacteriota bacterium | reverse complement strand
TAAAATTGGTAATCGCGTGATTCTTGCGGGTCAAGCGGGAATTGCCAATCAAGCGAAGATTGGAGATGGTGCGATCGCTACTGCTAAAGCGGGGATACATAATGATGTAGAAGCTGGTGCGATCGTAACCGGAATTCCGGCGATTCCTCACAAAGTCTTTCTCAAAGCAGCTGCTATTTACAGTCGTTTGCCGGAGATGTATCAAACGTTAAGGCAGTTACAGAAACGTTTGGAGGCAATGAAATAGTTCATGGTTCATGGTTCATGGGCATGATACCCTGTCCGGTTAACCCCCCTAATATTATGTAGGGTATGTAGGGGCGGGTTTAGCGACGATTTATTAAGATAGATTCACAGATATGTTTTCACCTCAAACCCGCCCAACGATAAGACTCCAGGCTGAGGTGGATGCAATTCCTAATCAGGTTAATGCAAGAGCCTAGAATACAGTAAGGGCACGGCATTGCCGTGCCCCTACAAGCAAACGATAGATTTGTTTTTGGATATCCCTTAAGCAACCCCAATCACCTCTGGTTCTACTGCCAGTATCTTGCTGAACTTTCGGTCTTCTTGAATTGCTAAAAGAATAGATTGAACGGCTGTGCCCCAACTGCGTGAATCGTCATAAAATTGCTCTTGCAATGCTAGGCAGCTTTGTTGCTTTTGTTCGTAGAACTTGCGATCGCTACACAATTGCATTAGAGCATCACCATAGGCCGTCAAGTCATCAGGTGGAACTTCCACAACCGCTTCCCGGACATAGGATACTGCGGGACAAACGGAGGAGGTGACGACAGGACGACCGGATAAAACGCCTTCTACTACAACCTTGTTGAACCCTTCGGCAAAGTCAGTCCTTGTGGGTACAATCATGGCGTGCGATTGGTTAAACATTTCACGCATTTGGGTCTTGTTGCAGTGACCGTGGCATATAAAGGAAGAATCAACACCCGCTTGCTTTGCTGCTAGGCGCAATTCCTCTAGCGCTGACCCGTTGCCGCAAAGATCGAAGGTAATGTCTTGTCTGCCAAGGGCCTGCATCCGCTTAGCAATTTCCAGCAGATCGAAAACGCCCTTATTTCGCTCGATCCGACCTGCAAACAGCACCCGAAAAGGCGATCGCTCTTGGGAAGGACTGTTTAGTTGTGCAAATTGCGATCGCTTATATATGGGAGAAAATGTGCGAATTAGTGGATGCTGATTAGCGGTAAGCTGGCCTACTTGTTCAGATATCTCGTCTGAAACGGTTAAGATGGCAGCACAGCAATAAGCAAACAAATATTGACTGAGTTTTAAAAGCAATTGGTCTATCTTACGTTGGGGAAGATGCTTGCGCCAAAGGCCGCAGTGTAGTGATGGAATGACTTGCACCCCCAACAGAGGAAGTAGCGATAAGATAAACCAGTGGGTTGTGCCATCAGCCACGACTGCCGCGTTAGCTCTGAAACGGATGGCAGAGGTGATTAACTGCAATCCATACCACAACTGTCCTAAGTGATAGAGGATGCCGGATGCCTTACGCAAGGGGATGGGACGATGCTCAAGTATGAATCGACCATCATGTAAGTATTTTGGCTGGGGACATGAGGAGATTACATAAGCTTGTGCATCTAAAGCACGGCACACGTCAAAGAACTGGCTGGAATAGGTGACTGAAACTTGTAAGGGGTCGTCTTGCCCTTTAACCCAATGGCTATAGGTTCCAATGATATCTCCAGGGCCGGCTGCGTATAGGACTCGAAGTGTGTTAGACATCAGTTTATGCCTTGAATGCTCAGTTTCACCAACTACAACCAATGGTTGAGTTCCATACTCAGTGTCTTTGGCTGATGTATACGTTTATGTTTGCGTAATGTCTAACTTTCGTATCAGTTTCAATCCCTGATAGGGATTAAGTGGAATTTCAACCTCCTAATTCAAACTTGCTGATGTAGTAAGAAGGGTTTCAATCCCTGATAGGGATTAAGTGGAATTTCAACAGCGATCGCTCTAGAAGATTGTGAGCCAGATGAGGCGGAGTTTCAATCCCTGATAGGGATTAAGTGGAATTTCAACCTTCCTCAAATCCAAGGAAACAGTAGAAATTAACCGTTTCAATCCCTGATAGGGATTAAGTGGAATTTCAACCAGGAGGCGGTTGACCAACTCGATCCGTGGTTAGTTTCAATCCCTGATAGGGATTAAGTGGAATTTCAACGCCAAAAACTACGTTCGTGGTTCCTTGCCTTTTAGTTTCAATCCCTGATAGGGATTAAGTGGAATTTCAACTCCAAGCTGCTGGCCGGTACAGGAAAGAAGGATTAGTTTCAATCCCTGATAGGGATTAAGTGGAATTTCAACTAAGGTTGAAATTCAGGATGAGTATTTTTCCCGGTTTCAATCCCTGATAGGGATTAAGTGGAATTTCAACTTTTGGTATTTTAGCTATCTAGAGCTGGTTATAGTGTTTCAATCCCTGATAGGGATTAAGTGGAATTTCAACTCACGGGAGACGCGAATTACGCCTTTTTCCTCAATGTTTCAATCCCTGATAGGGATTAAGTGGAATTTCAACGTCACAGAAAACCCACTGGACGTTCGTAACATCCCCAGTGTTTCAATCCCTGATAGGGATTAAGTGGAATTTCAACCTTTTGTCGTTCGCTTTGTGCCAGCATTTCTTTTGTTTCAATCCCTGATAGGGATTAAGTGGAATTTCAACAGCTATTAACTGTTGCTCACGTCCCATGTCGGATGTTTCAATCCCTGATAGGGATTAAGTGGAATTTCAACGAGCCGGATGAATCTGCTCTTGGATTGTGGGACGGTTTCAATCCCTGATAGGGATTAAGTGGAATTTCAACGCCTGATGTTGGCATTGGCTTAGCCCCATTTCGCCCTGTTTCAATCCCTGATAGGGATTAAGTGGAATTTCAACCTGCTGCGTTGGGAATGTGTCCTGCAAACATTGCCCCGTTTCAATCCCTGATAGGGATTAAGTGGAATTTCAACATCCTTTTTAGTGATGCGATTGCTATTCGGCTCGTTTCAATCCCTGATAGGGATTAAGTGGAATTTCAACTTCATGTGTCCACCAGGGACGGCAACGGGCTATCTTGATTGTTTCAATCCCTGATAGGGATTAAGTGGAATTTCAACCCATTTGCCTT
>JBFLZA010000887.1:0-3151 GCA_040756535.1 Cyanobacteriota bacterium | reverse complement strand
GGTTTGAATCATTGTTATCAAGGTTAAAGGTGTTTTTCCATTGATTGTTTACCCGTCTAACCCAATGAAAGTAGTCTCCATGAGGGTCAGTTTTTTGGGATGGGTGAATCATCATTGAGCGGTTGCCCCTGCGTTTATCCCGAATGTAACCAGAAGCCACTCCGAGGTAAAAGAGCATCATTGCTTCTAATAAAGTTGCAGGTGGATCGATAAGTGGATTCTCTTCAGTGGGAATTTCATCAAAAGGGATTGTTTGGATAAGCTGTGGATTATTTATGAAAAACTCCTTTCCTCCGGTATAGCCGGAACCAGGCGTCAGCACTTCAGCGAAGTCCGGTGAAAGCACATCAGCAAGATTTATTAGTAATGGAGCCTGCGGTGTTGCAGTGTATTGCAAGTAAGAGTGGTGTGGATGTAACTGCCGAAGCTCGGTAAGGTGACGGTAAATCGTACTCATCAAGCCTTGGTTGACTCTATTATTTAGTCCTGCTTGATCTGCCTCGTCATCAATTATGAGTACGGGTACACCTTCGAGATCCATATCAGCAAGCAGAGCCTTCAATTGTTGGAGATGATTTGTCTGCTTCATTACGGTCAAGAGTGCTACTTGCCTCTCGTCCTCTGGCACCAGGGGGTCTTTCCATGTTGCCAGCGCACTCTCAATATTTTGGCGTTGCTTCACCCGTGGATTTTCAAAATACTTCCATTTGCGATCCTGCCGTGGCTGATCATCCCCTAATCGCAGATCCCTTTTCAGCCTTTTGTTTGATTGATTGAACAGGTTGGTCTTAGTGCCGCCAATTACGATTACCATTTGGTAACCATTATCACAAGCTAAGGCTGTAACGGTGGTAAAAGACATTGTCTTACCGCTTTGCACGTATCCAATCACCAAGCCAGTTTTACTTCCAGCAGGAGACATAGGCGGAACACACTGCTTCATTACCGCGACTGCCTCATCCAGCAGTCTTTTTCGGCTCTCTTCATCAGGTAGATTAAGATTTTCGAGCAAAGCCTGCGTCTCTTCACCCACTATCGGGAAGCATTGATTGCCTGAATCAGTTGGATCAGCACTGATTTCTACCGTCTCAAGCCCTTGAGGAGAATTAGCCATAATGCCAAGCGTTTTTGGGTTGAATACATGCCAGTGTATCTTTGCAAATCTAGAATGTCAACGCTAGCGATTATTACTCTCTATAGCGTTACTACACAAGCGACAATAATGTGTGCTATCGTTAGCAGTCTATCCTCGCCAGTCTCTAATGGGGAACATAGGTCATATGAAAAAAATTCGCTGCAAGTTAAAGGATTTGATGGAGAAACGGGAGCTGTCCCAGTACCAACTAGCCAAAGAGACTGGTCTTAGCATCAATGCCATCGGCAGACTTTACAAAGAGGAGTTTGACCGGATTGACTGCAACACGGCTGAGGTCTTGTGTAACTACTTTGGCTGCGACTTATGCGAACTTTTTCCCTTGGAGGCTGATTCTTCACAACGAATGAAGGAAGATGAACTCCGAAATCGATATGCAGCCGGAGAAAGAGACTTTACTGGAGTAGACCTTAGTAGAGCGAATCTCAGTGGGGTTTCTCTGACTGACTCAAACCTTACAGGAGCTATCCTGAGCCAAGCTATCTTGCCTAAAGCAGACTTGAGCAAAGCAAACTTGGATAAGACAGACTTGAGAGAAATAGATTTGGAAGGGGCAATACTGAATGCAGCAACGCTAAGAGGGGCAAAACTTGGAGAAGGAAAACTAGCCTCTGCAAAACTGGTCTATACCGAACTAACTGACGCAGACCTTACTGAGACTTACCTACAAAAGGCAGAGCTTCGATGGGCAAACCTAAGTAGATCAGTCTTAAAAGAAGCAACGTTAGATGACGCACAACTGGTTAGAGCAAACCTCACGGAAGCAGACTTAACCAATGCAAAACTGAGGAAAGCGGATTTAAGGTGGGCAGATCTGCGTCAGGTAAAACTATTTAATGCTGATCTTACTGGTGCCGAGCTAAAAGCAGCTTGCTTAGTTGGTGCTGACCTGAGCAGTGCCAATCTGAGTAGTGCCAACCTGAGTAGTGCCGACTTGAGTAGTGCCAACCTGAGTAGTGCCGACCTGAGTAGAACTGACTTGAGCAATGCTACTCTGCGGGGTGCCAACTTAAGTCTTACTAACCTGAGCAGTGCTAATCTGAGTGGTATTGACCTGAGTGGTGCTAATTTGAGAGACAGCAACTTGGGTGGTTCCAACTTAAGCAGTATCAATCTGAGTGGTGCTGACCTGAGTGGCGTAAATCTTAGGAGCGCTGTTCTGAGAGGTGCCAACTTGAGTCGCACTAAATTGAAATATGCAGACCTTAGGTATGCAGACCTTCTTGGTACTGACCTGAGTGGTGTTGACATGGGTGATGCATATTTAGGGGGAGCAACAATGCCTGATGGTAAGCTACATGACCATGAAACCGGGGAATTTTGACAATCGAACTGGCCTCCAAAAGACAGGTTATTGGATTAGGGTTAACCAAGATATTAATTAAGTAGACATCCCATACTACCGCAAGACCAAACCTTCACCCTACCAGATGGGAGATGCGATCGCGTTCTTGAGTTGGAGTGATACGAGTGCGATCGCGCTTTGGATGGACGATGGGTGTGGTTTTAGAGGAGTATTAGTGGTGTATTTAGAACGAGGTAAGCGAACACGTATCATTTCTGCTCGTCCAGCTACTCGCGCTGAAAGGAAATTATATGAAGAATCCTGAAGAAGAATTCAAATTGCAACTGCACCCTCGTCCCAAAGAAACAGTAGCTCTAGAAATACCAAAAGACACCTTAGAATCTCTCAAAAAAGTAGCTGTTAGTCGAGATATGTCCTTGGACGCTCTACTCAAGTTATATATTGGGCAGAGTTTGCGGCAAGATTTAGCCAAATTATTTTCTAACCGGGTTTTGGAAGCAACCGCTCAAGTTCTTGCACGGCACATCCAGTCAGAAGCAGAAATTGCAAATATTATTCAAGAAATTCGAGCCGAAACAAATTATTAAGCTCAATGACATCATTGGAGAAACCTCAATATATAGCAATTCTCAGTTGCGTTTAGTACACGGTAGGGGCACGACATGTAGTGGCCCTACAGGATTTATGTAACA
>JBFLZA010000886.1:0-3159 GCA_040756535.1 Cyanobacteriota bacterium | reverse complement strand
GACTCCTCATCCAGACGCTGGGTTGGGGACTTGTTGCGGCTCCCCGTCTCCGTAGTCTCCGTCCCTGTCTTTTTCGGTGAATTTAGCTTTACTAACGGTTACTCCAGAAGTACAGGAAACGAATTTATCGCCAGTAGTAGAATTACTTTCTCTTCTAATATTTTTAGAGAGTTACAAGACTTTTAAAAGCTTCTAACTACACAAGTATTCATATACTCCTAAGTTATGAGAGAACCGAAAAATAGCAAAGCTTCTCAATGGGGCAAAATCTTGTTGACTATTGGACTAGGAATGATCGTAGTGTCATTTGTACTCGTGTTCCTGGGGGTTTCAGGGGCGATGTTGCATAACGTACTGCAACTGGGTGGAATTGGAGTTGCAATAGTTGGTTTCATCTTGTGGAAAGTTATCAAGGTCTGAATCAGACAAAGCAATTAAAGCCTATTTCACCAAATTCTTCTAAAACTTGAAGCTTAAAACTCGAGTCTGAATACTTAATCAAGTAGTCCTCAATATCTGAGTGATCTATTTCCCCCGGACGTAGCTTTGCCCTAATCAAATTTACTTATTATTGTATTTTGCTATCAAAATTAGCTGAGGTGGGCAATGCCCACCGTAATCGTAAGATGCTCAAAAGCGATCGCTATACCTTAAACTTCTCGGTAATCCGCTTCATTGCCTCTTCCACATTCTCTCGGCTATTAAAGGCCGAGATACGGAAGTAGCCTTCACCCGCAGCACCAAACCCAGAACCGGGCGTTCCTACAACGTTACAAGCTTGCAGTAACTTATCGAAGAAATCCCAACTAGAGAGACCATTAGGTGTTTTCACCCACACGTAAGGCGCATTCACTCCGCCATACACTGCCACTCCAGCAGCCGTCAGTTTCTCACGAATAATCTTGGCGTTTTCCAGATAGAAGCTGACTATTTCTTTGATTTGGGCTTGTCCTTCTTCTGAGTAGACTGCCTCGGCACCGCGTTGCACAATGTAGGATACCCCATTGAACTTGGTGGACTGACGGCGATTCCACAGCTTCCACAGTTCCACATCCGAACCATCAGCAGCTTTCGCTGTCAGGTTCTTCGGTACTACCGTAAGCGCACAGCGAGTGCCAGTAAAGCCTGCATTCTTGGAGAACGAACGAAACTCGATCGCACAATCCCTTGCTCCTTCAATCTCATAGATAGAATGAGGAAGGTCTGGATCGGTAATATAGGCTTCATAAGCCGCATCGAAGAAAATAATCGAGCCATTTGCTTTGGCATAATCCACCCACGCCTTCAAATGCTCCTTGGTGGCAGTTGCTCCAGTGGGGTTATTGGGGAAGCACAGGTAAATCAAATCCACCTTCTGAGTAGGAATTTCAGCAGTGAAGTTGTTCTCGGCCGTGATAGGCAGATACACTAAGCCCTCAAACTCACCCTTATCATTGGCAGGGCCAGTATGTCCTGCCATCACATTGGTATCCACATATACCGGATACACGGGGTCAGTGACAGCGATGGTATTGTTTTTACCAAAAATGTCAAGAATGTTGCCTGTATCGCATTTTGAGCCATCGGAGATGAAGATTTCACTAGCATCCACTTCGCATCCCCGTACCTGGAAGTCGTGGACAGCAATTTTCTCCCGCAACCAAAGGTAGCCTTGCTCTGGACCATAGCCTCGAAAGCCTTCGCGATTCCCCATATCCTCAACCGCTTTAATCATCGCTGTGCGACAGGCTTCCGGTAAAGGTTCCGTGACATCACCAATGCCTAAGCGAATAATGTTTGCATCAGGATTTGCCTCCGCGAAGGCATTAACCCGTCGCCCAATTTCGGGAAATAGGTAGCCTGCTTTGAGCTTGAGGTAGTTATCGTTAATTGTTGCCATCTTGAATTGCCATAAACGCCTTGACATCCTCCCACATCAAATCAAAGTTTGTGACGTGGAATTCCTAACCCCATTCGTTTAGTCAGTTCTCAGATCCACGAGACGGCTGAGAAAGCTGACATCCGAGGAAGAAGGTGTAAATTTTTGTATCACACTACGTAATTATTGAACAGGAGTCTGAGAAGTCAGTAGGAGGGTGCAGTCTCCCCCCTGAGCAGAAAACCTTCTTTTTCAAACGATACTTAACCAGCAAGCAACTGGAATTCGAGCTAAAGGCAGTTTAGTTTGCATAAGCGATCGCTCCCAAGGAGATAAGTACTACTGAGTGAGACAGGTACCCAGCCTGCGCTCATAGGAAATCGGCTCCTTAAGCCCCCAAACTTTGAGTTGGGGGAGGAACCGCTGTCAAGGAGTTCTTGGGAACGGGGAATGGGGAATAGTTAGGTTTTTCCCATTCCCTATTTCCACTTTTATCCCTCGTACTTCAGTAGAGGGATGAAATTACACTTCGCTGATGTGGTGAATCGTAGCTAACAGAAACTTTAGCAACTACCGCTACTGAAAGCTGATTTATTCATCGCTTCAAACCGAGAGAGCGTTGAACCGCATTCATTTTATTGATTTCTGAAGTAAACCCATGTTACGTGAAGCCTCACAGAAAAATAAATGTCTAGGCGCTGACTCTATAAATGACTGGAATTCAACCAGGGCGGAGTTATCCAACGCAGGGTTATTCTCCTCAGAACTCATTGACCCTATCCAACAATCACGTTTTTCTTGGGCTAGGTCTAGTTCTGCTAACCCTTCAGGTGTAATGGATTCTGGGGATAAGCTGAATTCAGCTCCTAACTTGAGAACTCTTAGTGCTTCGCTTGATGACACCCAACCCGCCAATAGCCAAATCCAGGGAACCAAGTGGAACGACCTTAATGGCAACGGAGTGCAGGATGCGGGAGAACCCGGCCTATCAGGATGGACGATTTATCTCGACCAGAACAACAACGCTAAGTTAGATGCAGGCGAGAAATCTACCACCACGGATTCTGATGGTAAATACAGTTTCACGGATTTAGCACCAGGCACTTACACTGTTGCCCAAGTATGGCAGTCCGGTTGGCAGCACAATTTGCCTGGGGCAGTGACTAACGGCAATTTTGAAACGGGTAACTTTACGAGTTGGACTACATTAGGCAATACCAGTATTCAGACATCAACCTATGGCACTACCCCAACTCAAGGAACTTATCAGGCGTTAATTACCAACGGTTCTGGTTCCGTAA
>JBFLZA010000885.1:0-3162 GCA_040756535.1 Cyanobacteriota bacterium | reverse complement strand
CTCTTTGTCATTGCAGGCAACCAGGGAGATGGTGGAATTCCCATCCCGACGGATAATTATAATGGCATCAATACAGCCTATTCCACCAAGCGGGATGGTGTTTTTAAGAAAGTGGACTTTCCCAACTTGAGCGCTGAGCCAATTGGGATTGGTAGACGTTTGATTGAACGTGAGATTAATGAGGGTTTGCGCCGCTCAATTAGCCTTGTGGCTCCCGGTAGCAAAATCGCTACCTATGATTTAGATGGAAAAAAGACGGAGGTTAGCGGTACGAGCTTTGCAGCTCCCCATATTACAGCAACGGTAGCACTCCTACAGGAATGGGGTGACCGTCAACTCAAATCTAAGCAATCCAATTGGAGTACAGATTCCCGACGCCACGAAGTGATGAAAGCGGTGTTGCTCAACTCGGCTGAAAAAATCCAAGACAAGGGTGATGGCTCGTACTTGGGAATGACTCGCACCATTTTGAGTAAAGATAACCGCAATTGGTTAGACTTTGATGCCTACAAAGACCCAAAAATCCCTCTAGACTACCAGATGGGTACGGGACAGCTAAATGCCTTCCGGGCTTACCAACAATTCAGCCCCGGTCAATGGAACTCAACAGCGTCGGTGCCGCCTATCGGTTGGGATTATCGGACTGTGGAGGTGTCCTCCTTTAAGGATTACGTGTTGGAAAAACCTTTAAAGGAAAAAGGTTTTGTTGCTCTGACACTCGCTTGGGATCGCCTGGTTGAACTGGAGGATAAGAATAAAAATGAGGCTTTTGACGTTGGAGAGCGTTTTCGCGATCGCGGTCTGAATCACCTCGACCTTTATTTGATGCCTGCTAATGAAAACGATACCAGCAAGAGTGCCTGTTCATCCATCAGTGAAGTAGATAGTGTGCAACATATCTTTTGCCCAGTCCCTGCCGCTGGTCAATACAAAATCCGCGTTCAGTATCGCAAGCAGGTCAATCAACCGTCGCAAGCTTATGCACTAGCTTGGTGGACAGTACCCTAAAAATCCGTAATTCGCAATTGATAGCAACATCAGTCAAGTTGCATAAGAGGGATGAGTGCAAGAGATATATAGAGATAGATAGACTAGACATTCTTGTGACGAGCGCCCTCACTGGTTCATCCTGCCGGGGAGGGTTTTTCTTGCGTCATTTAAGATCACATCATGCCATTAATTGGGCGATCGCAACCGCTCAAAGCACTTCCTCTTCCATCTCCTTCATCTCTTCCAAGGATTGCCAACCCGCTTGCCACAGAGAGCGGTTTTTGAGCTGCTTGGCATTGAGCCAAAAGCGAACATTGGGGTCACAAGAGGCTACCATTTCCGCAAAAACTAAATCCCCTTGGTTTTTGCGATTGACGACTTGGAAGTGTCGCCAGCCCCACGTTTTTTGGCTGGATGTCCATTTAGAGCCAACAAGGTAAGGGAATTTCTGCTTCTTCGGCATTCCTAATGATATGAAACTAAATGTTACTTATCTTTACATTATGACCGTTTCTTTCGTCTCGACAGGAAACGAGCAGCAACGACACCGCCGATAAAACCAAATAAGTGTCCTTCCCAAGATATTCCTGGCACTGTTGGTAATACACCCCAAATCGCTCCGCCGTAGAGAAAGCCAACGATGAGCGAGAGCAAAATGGAGGGAATGTTGCGTTCAAAGAAACCACGCGCTAGCAGAAAACCCAGGTAGCCGAAGATGATGCCACTCGCACCAACGTGAACGCCAGATGAACCCAGCAGCCAAACCCCTATCCCACTAATGAGCATTGTGATGCCAGTAACGACAAAAAAGTCGCTGGTTGCTTGCAACATCACAAACCAACCTAGGGTAAGGAAGGGAATAGTGTTGGCAATCAGGTGAAACAAATTGCCGTGCAGCAAAGGGGCAAATAGTATGCCACGCAGCCCGATAATATTGCGGGGAATAATACCGTAAAGGTTTAATCCCTGTCCGAAAACGACGATATCTATAACCTCTAACACCCACATGGCGGCAACCAATCCGCCTAATACCGTGCCTTGAGTTTTTAATTCTCGGACGAGTCCTCTTGTTTCCTCACGGGCAAGTGCTCTTGTCTGTTCCCTGCTCATCGCTTTTGCCTCTGGGATAGTTATTGATTCGCCCCTTTTTTAGGTGCGTTGATACTTCCAGATTAACAAGTTCAACTGGCTCTATCGCCGTGTCACTGACTTAAGCCCAGAACTAAAGTTCGGGCTAAAAGCTTAAACCCGTTAAAACGGGTTGAAATGCTTATGTAGTAAGCTTTAGCTTACTTAAGCTTTGAGCCTGAAATTTATTTCAAGGCTCTCCAGCAATGCGATCGCCAACAAAATTGCCAGCCTGAAGCTGCTCGATGATAGGCTGAATATCCTTCTGAATCTGACGATAACGCTTAGAGAGGGATTTCAACCGACGCTTAAACGGCAGCGTAAATCGAACCTCAATCGCAGAATCTTCAGACATCAATTCCATCCCATAATTCAGATATAGGAAATGTTTGTCCTGCTTTTACTTGGCGAAGGGAATCTTTCAAATCTGCCAGAATTTGCTCGTTAGGTTCCGCTTCATCAACTTGCCCAAGTTCGTCTGCAAGAGCCTGCCACGATTTCAGGAGTTCTTCCCAAACCTCTAGAGGTACTAATGCGTCTGTAGTTTTACCCTGAGCATTGGTGACATATTGCACTAGTTCACGAACGTCGGCGATCGCCATTTCGCTATCCCTACCGCTACTCCGAATATGATAGCAACCGCAGTTTGTAGAAGCCGGACTATTGCCCATGCCTATTAGCTAGACGCAGATGTAGATTAATATGTGCGATCGCACTTCTCAATCTCCCTAACTCGTGGTTAGCAGAGGCTCGTCAGTACTGCACAGACCTAATTGAGATTGCTAAGCTATTAGCTGGAACAACAATAAATGTTCAAGCCAGGGCTGTAGCGGAGAAATAATTGCATGACAGGTAACCATAATATCAACACGGGCGGCGGTAGTTACAACATCCATACGGGCGGTGGTAATTACAACGCCTCTATAAGTGGTAACTATAGCGAGTCCATTGCTGGTAATTACATACAAGGTAATTACATTAGGATGAGTCAGGATTTATCCCAGGCTGCTGCCCAAATCCAACAGTTGTTGAATCAGCTACAGA
>JBFLZA010000884.1:0-3164 GCA_040756535.1 Cyanobacteriota bacterium | reverse complement strand
GGCAGTCGCCTATAGGACTACAGAAATGGACAAGCCAGCTGTGTTTACTCGGAAAGAATCAAAACATTATTCACAAAAGAGTTGAGTTGAGTGGATATAGCGGTGTTCCATTGAGTGGAACACATAAAATCTGTAGGGGCTTTGGTATCGTGCCCCTACCCGTGGTCTACACCTGACTTTTCACGGCATCTTTTTGTGGAGGGAGGGAGTGGGGAGTCGGGAGTCGGGAATCGAGAATTAATGGTTGCCTTGCAATGATCGAATGAGAGAACGTAGCATTCTTCCCAAAGATTCACACTCAGTTATGAGTACTAAGAATATCCTTCCCAAGTTAATGGCAGTGGTTAGCTGCCAAATGTAAGCTGGAACCGATAAGTAATGGCTCAAGCTTGATCGGTAGCGGTGTATTGGATGAGCGAAAAACCAAATCAGAACTCTCAATCCTCTGCATCAGTCCCTCTGCTGCAAATCGGTACTAGCGGTTGGATTTACAAACACTGGATGGGCGTCTTCTATCCACCGAAGCTGCCTGGGAGTGAGCAACTGTCATTTTACGCCGAGCATTTTTCTACTGTAGAGGTCAACTTTTCCTTCTACCGTCTGCCAGAGCGGTCTGTCTTTGAAACTTGGCGAAGTCAAACACCACCAGAGTTTCTCTTCGCCGTCAAAGGTAGCCGCTTCCTCACCCATATGAAGAAGTTGAAAGACCCTCAAGAACCTCTATCTCGTCTGATGGAGCGAGCATCTGGCTTAGAGGAAAAGCTCGGCCCCATTCTATTCCAGTTTCCTCATACCTGGCATCTGAATAGCGATCGCCTTGAGTCCTTCTTGGAATTGCTACAAATGTACCCGCAACAACGGTATACGTTTGAATTCCGTCACCCAAGTTGGCTGATTCCACCCGTGTACGCTCTCCTAGAGCGTGCGGGTGCAGCCCTCTGCTTGCCAGTCAGCCCAACGGTTCCACTCGATATACACCTAACTACGCCCTGGACTTATATCCGAATGCATAGTGGGCAATGGGGCACTGGCTACAGTGATCAAGAACTGTCTACCTGGTCAGATCGTATCCAGTTGTTTCTGAAGCAGGGGGTTGACGTGTACGTTTACTTCAACAACGACCCCGAAGGTCATGCTATTCGCGACGCTAAGCGCCTATCTACATTAGTGAGTCTTTAGCCTTTCATTGAGCTTTTGTGTTGGTTATCAATCAAAATTACCCAAACAAGGCTGATTAATACCATTTCACTTTTACTGCGCTACACATTGACCCCCCCCTTATCAAGGGGGAAGAATAGCATTTGTAGCAGGCTTTTAGTGAATTGGTATAAACCAATAACGCTTCTGTTAAAGGAAAAAGCGTATTGGGCATCGCTTCCCAAGAAGGCTCAATTGCTAGCGTGTGCTAAAGCCTTTTTGTACTTATGGATACAAACTGGCTTAATACTAGGTCTATGCTTTGGGTAGAAGATAGCTGAAGCTGTAGCAATTATTCTAATTAAAGTAGAAGAATTTTTTTACAGTTCTAACGAAATTAGAAAAAAGGTAGTTCTCCTAGATCAGATGCGCTCCTATAAACTGCTGATTGTAACTAACTAAATTAATCGCAGTTTTGATAGATAGCACGAGGGCGGAAACCATTCTTTGATGATAAAAATGGGTAAAATTTTCTACATTTAACATTTAGTCAATTTCGTTCATGCTGAGAGTCTTTGATTAAGGTTTCATTTCTTTAAACCAATTTTTAATTTCGCCAAAGAAACCGTATCCACAAGAAATAAAGAACAAATGGAAAACGATAGCAAAAACAGGTTTAACAAAGCATAGAGGCAGGATAAAACACAGCGATCTCCGTTGTCAATATGCCTTTTTCAACAACTAAAGAGATAGCGAGAGACAGATTTTTGAGTTGCACCCACTTTCGGGTATTTTTACTAATGCTTAATCACAACATTAATTTCGAGAACAGGCAAGCTGTGCATGAGAAAATTCTCGCTTCCAACGCATTGATGTTTGGGGCGCTTGCTTGGAGAGGTTATCAGTTGAAAGGTAGAGGAGCAATTTTAGTCTATGGATTAAAGGCGAGTAAAGCTGCCTTTTCAGAGAGTATTGAGGTCAGAACTGATTATCTCACAAAAGTGGAAGTTATCCAAAACTATCCAGACGCAATTAGGTTGTTTCAGTTATTGGATGAATACAATCCAAACAACGAAATAATTGTTTCTTTTATTCAGGATAAAAATACCTGGATTGACTCTTACTGCTTAGCCCTAGAAATCCCACTAATAAACTGCTTTGTCTTACGACAGGAGCAATTGCTCTTATTGTGAGGGTTCTGGGAGTCAAGTCAAATCTGAGGAAGCAGTTAAAGGAACACAACAGCCTGTAGGAAAGGCTACTAACACACTAACAGTAAAACAGTAGAAGATGCAAAGGAGAAGGAAATGGTAGGCAACAATGAAAGACGTGCTTTTGGAGTATTTTCGACGCGTCAAGAAGCAGAGCAAGCTCTCAATGAATTGAAAGATTCCGGCTTTCCAATGGATAATGTTTCTGTCCTAGCTAGGGATGCAGAGCAAGACGAGCAGCTTAGCGGTGCTCAGATGAGCGATCGCATTGGCAATAAAGATGTAGGAAATGCAACAGGAGTGGTTGGAGAAGTAGCCACAGATAGTGCCTTGGGCGCTGTGTTAGTGGGTCTTGGCAGTCTAGCAATTCCCGGTGTAGGAGTTGTGATAGCAGCAGGTAGCGTTGCTACGGCACTCGCTGCTACCGTTGCGGGTACTGGTATTGAAGCTGCAGCTTTTGGCGGTTTAGCTAGAGCAGTATCTGATTTAGGCATTCCCGAAGAACAAGCTAGAGTTTATGCCGATCACCTGCATGGGGGTGATTATTTGGTCATAGTCGATGGTACAGATGACCAGATTAGTAGTGTTCAATCCATTTTTAGCGATCGCGGCATTCAAGATTGGAACGTTTATAACTCCCCTCAGGCTTAAGAGGATTCAACTACCGTGCCCAACCAGCAAGGGTATGGGCACGGATGGCAAGAGATAGGGCTTGCATGAAAGGTTGAATAGCCATTTGAGAAGGCTGGAGATTTAGATTAGTAACTGATTTTGTGCCCTTTTGGGCAATAATCCAAGCAGTTAATTGCCTCTTCG
>JBFLZA010000883.1:0-3166 GCA_040756535.1 Cyanobacteriota bacterium | reverse complement strand
GTATCGCCTCACGATTTGACCAGCTGGAGTGCCACCACCCAAGATTGTCGAGTTAGACGCTAGCGATTTTAATAGTTATGCCTATTGCCTAAACGATGCCGAGATGTTGGTGAGCAATCGGCAGTTTTTGGTCAATCTCGTCAGTCGAGGGGATATTGAACCCAGTTCGGTGGGCGTCATTGTCACCGATGAAGCGCATTTCTCGGCAGCAAGTAGTTATCGCACGATTAGCAATTACTTTGAGTCTGCTTTGCTTGCCTATTTTACGGGGTCAAAGTTCCGTTCCGACTCTCAACCGCTTCCCCACGTTCGCTATACCCAGGTAGAAGAGGAGGATGCCTTGGGGCGAAGTGTCCTTAAATATGCACCCGTTGCCGATTACGAGTTTACCCTCCAAGATGCCTGGAAACTCGACCCCCCTCCGATTAAAAAGCTGATGTATAAGGAAGCGACCTCTACCGCGTTCTTAATTGAGGAGGATGGCAATGAAATTGAATATGACTTCGAGCAATTTGTAACCAAAGCGGAGACGGATAAGCAGTGGTTCCGTCAAATTCTGTTTGCAGATTCCTTCTCCATGCCAGTGTTAGAGATGGCAGTGGAGATTTTAGTCAGGAAGCGAGAGCACACCGGACAACCCCATGCCATGCTGGTTCGGGCACTCAACATTCCTCATACCCATCGTGTCGCTAAGTTATTAGAAGATAACTTCCCGATTTTGAGGGGAAGAGTCGGCGTTATCCATTCAGAACATGATGAGTACGACTTAGCAGGACGTCCCAGTTCAATTTTGTCCCGCTTTTACAGTGGTGATTACTGGGTCATTGTGCATTGTGGTTTAGTGGGGGTGGGGTTCGACCATAAATGGATTTCCGTTTCTTGCTGCTTGTGCATTCTTAAAAGTATGTCTCCCGCAGAACAAGAATGGGGGAGAGCATTGCGGCGAGTTCCAGGAGAACCACCGGGACATTTCCCTCGGTTAACGCATCCCAATTGGGGCGTTGTTGTCACTCATGCGGCGTTAGGACTGAGAGAGTTGTTTGAGAAGTTTCAGCAGGGTGTGACTTCGGATGTGATTCGAGAAGAAGTGGTGCGGGAACGAGTGCGGCCTCTGCTGGCGACAGAGTATGAAGCAGGCGAAACTATTCTCCACTTAAGTGACACCTCAACGGTTAATCCGGGGGATGTGTTGCAACTGCGTGTGCCAGTGGTGGAAAGGGAGGAAACTTCACCGAAGTTCTCGTTATTTGAAGAACTCCGTTCTACGGGAAGCTTGTCTGAGGATGGGGGTGGGAAGAGTGCGCGAGTGGCGGAGTCGGGGGGGAGTTATTGTGTGGATGAAGAGATAACCCCCCTAACCCCCCTTGGTAAGGGGGGAACAGAAGACTCCCCTCTTCTTGGTAAGGGGGGAACAGAAGACTCCCCTCTCCTTGGTAAGGGGGGAACAGGAAGCGAGGAGTCGGGGTTGGGGGAGAGGCCATTACCTTGGCAGCAGGAAGTGGATGCGATTAGTGCAAAGTTGACCCAAATTAGAAGCATCAGAACTTACGAGATTCAGGTGGAAGCAGTTCTGGATAATGGGACGGTGCAGATTACACCCGCTTGGAGTGATTTTCCCAAGGGTGTGGGGGTGGATGTCACTAAAATCAGAGAACGTCGGGAGTTAAGGCCGGCCCATTTTCTCTCCCACATTGGGTTAGATTGGCAGGTTTTAGTCGGGGAGGAACTTATGTCTTACCGAGACTATTCGCGGCGAGTGGTACTGCAAAAACGTGGGTTCGATTTGGACAATGAGGGTGAAATTATCGTTGGGGGAATGCGGCTCAAGGATACCATGCCCCTAGCGGCTTATGAGTTGTTTCTCAAGGGATTAGAGGCGGAGTTAGCGTCGGAAGTGGTAGAAGTCCCTCACCCGGAGACCGTTGCTCGTCCCGATAAGGCGAAGATGGAAACTCAAGCACGCTATGGAGCGCAGGTGCGGAGTTTAATTAGCGATTTGTTTAAAACGAGGAATCTGATTCCAGATGGGACGAATGGTTGCTCGTTGGTGGAACGTCCGACGAAGTTGTTAGTTGAGGCAATAGAGCGAGTTCAAGCTAGGGGTGAGGAGCCGAATTTTAAGAATAATTCAGCGTTGATTCATTCGGCAGTTTTTGGGTTTATTAAGGAGAAAACAGGGAGAAGTTGGTCGGAGCATAATTGTGAGCAGCAGTACCAAGAAGCACTAAAACTTGCTCGTCAGTTTCTGTTGCGACTTTCAGAACAGTTGCAATGGCGGCGGCGGTAAGGAGTTCCTCTCCTTGCCTTGCTGTTTCCTCAAGCTGTTGTTTAGTCGAATGGCACTGACTTAAGCCCTGAACTAAAGTACCCTACCCTTCGGGAACGCCTACGGCGAACGGGAACGCTACTCTTCGAGAACGCTTCGCGAACGCGAACGGGCTAAGAGCTAAAACCCGTTTTAACGGGTTAAAAAGCTTCTCCAGTAAGCTTTAGCTATTTAGAGCTTTGAGCCTGAAATTTATTTCAAGGCTATACGAGTCAGTGACATTCTTCTTTAGTCTGACTAAAGCGATCGCCTTTTCCTGTGCTAGGTTTTAGACATTAAACTGATAGTTCTAATGAACTACTGAAGTTATGGTTTCTCAACTGGATTCGTTAAACCAAACAGAGGTCATCTACCCAGAAAGTGACGGACAGCCGATGGCAGATAATACCAAGCAGTTTCGCTGGATCGTAGTAATCAAGCAGAACTTAGATTGGCTGTATGCAGATGACTCCAACGTATTTTTAGCAGGGGACTTGCTTTGGTATCCGGTGAAAGGACGTAACACTATCGTCAATGCTCCAGATGTGATGGTGGTGTTTGGTAGGCCCCAAGGTGATAGGGATTCTTACAAACAGTGGGAAGAGGAAGGGATTGCGCCGCAAGTGGTGTTTGAAATCCGTTCACCGAGTAATTCCCAAATAGAAATGGATAAGAAACTGTTGTTCTACGATCGCTATGGAGTTGAAGAGTACTACATTTACAATCCGGATAAAAATGTATTAAACGGCTGGCTTAGGACTGAGGAGGGATTGGATGCGATCGAGCAGATGAATGGATGGGTTAGTCCTCGGTTGGGTATCCGGTTTGATTTATCTGAGGAGGAGTTACAGATTTATCGTC
>JBFLZA010000882.1:0-3185 GCA_040756535.1 Cyanobacteriota bacterium | reverse complement strand
TGATGAGCAATGTCTGCAATCTTCCCAATATCAGTCATTTTGAGCATGGGATTAGAGGGAGTTTCGACCCAAATTAACTTGGTGTTGGCTTGAACGGCTTGCTCAACGGCGCGGGGATTCGTCATATCAACAAACGTGACAGACAAATTCCAAGGGGTAAAGATATCTTGCAGTAGAGAGGTGGTTCCAGAATAGGTATCTACGGGAGCAATAACATGGCTTCCAGGGGAGAGGGCCTGGAATACACTCATTGTTGCTGCTGAACCGGAAGCGAAGGCAGCCGCAGCAACTCCTCCTTCCAATTTAGACACACACTGTTCTAGGGCTTCTCGATTCGGGTTGTTGTCTCGAATGTAGTTATAACCTTGGGGATAGCTACCATCTGCCTGACGCTCGAAGGTGGTAGATAGATAAATCGGGGGTGTAACTGCCCCTGTTGCCAAATCGATGTGATGTCCTGCATGAACTGCCAGTGTCTCAATCCTCATGCGTTATCCCTTCTCATATTTATTTGCTTTTTATGCTCCCCCAAAAAATATTAACCCAGCAATTTCCCACAATTTTTTTTGCAAGATCTATCTAATAGACAACAGGCAAGACACATCCCATTAACTAACCTATGAGCGATCTGGATTTAAGCAATTTTTCCATGCTGGACTTGTTCCGGATGGAGGTAGAAACCCAAGCCGCCAGCCTCAATGCTAATCTTCTGGCGCTAGAAACTCAGCTAGCTGCAACTCGATTCAGTTCGCCTCACCTAGACTCCTTAATGCGTGCCGCACATTCCATCAAGGGGGCCGCTCGCATTGTTCAAATTGAGCCAGCCGTTCAAGTCGCCCACGTCATGGAAGACTGTTTTGTTGCGGCACAAAACGGCAGCATCACCCTCACATCCGACCATATTGACATTCTCCTGCAAGGAGTCGATCTGCTCCTTCACATTGCCCAAGTCCCGGAAACGGATGCTGAACATTGGCTAGCGGAACAACAAGCGGACGTTGATACTGTAGTTGCGGCTATCTCCACCATTTTGGAGCAGGAAAATCCTATTGCAGAGGCAGGTGTAGAAGACCCAGGTTCATCACCTCCAGCCAACCTGCCCTTTTTAGAGGAGAAGGCTTCAGCAACTCTTTATCAGAATTTTGTCAGTCCTCAACCCAACGGAGACACCTCAACTCCCACTCCCCCAACTCCCTCCGAGCAAAAGAAGGCTGCAAAAGAAGGGGTAGAGAAGGAAGTGACAACGGCTAAAACCAACCGAGGCGTGCGAGTTAGTCGGGAGAACTTAAACCGTTTAATGGGGTTGGCTGGTGAATCTTTAGTCGGTGTCAATTGGTTGCTGCCGTTTGGGGATTCATTACAAAAAATCAGGCGATATCAGGGGGAACTTGTAAAAGATTTAGAAAAGTTACAGGAGTCGCTGTCCGATATCTCCCTCAATCAGTCTTCAACGGTGAAAACTTCCAGCGAGGTAACGTTGGATGGGATTCGTCATAAAGCTAACGACTGTTATCAGCTATTATCCGATCGCCTCAACGAATTAGAACTGTTTGCCCGTCGTTCTGCCAATCTTTCTGAACGCCTTTACCAAGAAGTGATTGCCACTCAGATGCGGCCGTTTACTGATGGGATTGAGGGGTTTCCCCGGATGGTGCGGGATTTAGCAAGGCAGTTGGGGAAGCAAGTTAAGTTGGAAATTCTGGGAAAACCGACCCAAGTGGATCGAGATATTTTAGAAAAGCTTGAGGCTCCTCTGATCCATCTTCTGCGAAATGCGATCGATCATGGCATTGAGCAGCCTGAAGAACGCCTGAGTGTAGGCAAACCCGCCGAAGGAACCGTGCGTCTAGAAGCGGTGCATCAAGGGGGAATGTTACTGATTACCGTTTCCGATGATGGGCGAGGGATAGATTTAGAGCAACTGCGCCGCAAAGTGGTGACTAAGGGAATGGTCAATGTCGAAATTGCAGAGCAGTTGACCGACTCGGAATTGATGGATTTTTTGTTTCTGCCTGGATTTTCTACTGCTAATACCGTAACCGAAATTTCCGGTCGGGGTGTGGGGTTGGATGTGGTGCAGAGTATGGTGCAGGAGGTGGGGGGTGTGTTACGGGCTGTATCCCAACCCCAAATGGGCATGACGTTTTACTTGCAATTGCCCCTGACTCTATCCGTCATTCGCACCTTGTTAGTAGAAATATCGGGAGAAGCGTATGCGTTTGCTCTTACCCGGATTGACCAAATTTTGATGATTCCCAAGACGGAAATTTCAGTCAGCGAAAATCGCCAATTTCTTCAGGTGGATGGGCAAAATATTGGCTTGGTTGCTGCTCCCCAACTGTTGGAATTGGAGGAATCTTCGCTTCATTCCGAATTAGAGGTTTTACCCATTGTAGTCATTAGCGATCGCACCAACCGCTATGGCCTTGTTGTCGATCAATTCTTGGGGGCAAAAGATTTAGTGGTTAGACCCTTAGACCACCGATTAGGGAAAGTCCAAGACTTGAGTGCTGCTGCCATTATGGAAGATGGGTCTATTGTTTTAATTCTGGATGTTGAGGATTTAATCCGTTCTATCGATAAACTGCTCGCTGGCACAGATTTAAGGAAGGTTGGTCAATCGTCTGCTCTTGTCCCAGTCAAACCAGCCTCACGTATTTTAGTGGTTGATGACTCGATTACTGTGCGCGAAGTGGAGCGCAAGCTCTTGGAAAATTGTGGTTACCAAGTCGATGTTGCTATTAATGGCATGGAAGCTTGGAATGCAGTGCGTACAGGTCGTTATGACTTAGTCGTGACTGATGTGGATATGCCTCGGATGAATGGCATTGAACTGGTTAGTCAGATGCGATCGCATCCGGCTTTAAAGTCATTACCTGTGATTATTGTTTCCTATAAAGACCGGGAAGAGGACTATCTCAAGGGGTTAGATGTAGGAGCCAATCATTATTTAACGAAAAGCAGTTTTCATGATGACACTCTAGTGAATACAGTCATCGACCTTATTGGAGAGGCTTAACGTTAGAGATAACTGCCACAGACACGACTGATGGGAGATGCCCAGAGCTAAGGGTTAGTGTTAGAGAACATATATAGCAGTTCTCTAGGGTTCGTGAAAAAAATGAACCACAGATGCACACAGATACACCACGATAAAATACGAAGTTATCACAATTTATCAGGAT
>JBFLZA010000881.1:0-3190 GCA_040756535.1 Cyanobacteriota bacterium | reverse complement strand
CTTGCCCAAACCAGTCCCAAAGTATCGCTATGGCATCCTCCCCCGCCGTAGCAATATACTTGCCATCAGGACTAACACTTAAGCTACAAATCCTATCCTGATGAGCTTGCCATTGAGCTAGCTGTTGCCCTGACAAGAACAAGTCCCAGAGTTTAACTGTGCCGTACCCGCTACCTGTGACCAAGCACTGCCCATCTAGGCTAAAGCTCACACTTGTGACCCCGAACTGATGACTCTTCCATTTAGCAAGCTGACGCCCAAACACATCCCAGACTTTGATTGTGCTACCTGCACCTACTGTGGCTATTCGCTTGCCGTCTGGGCTAAAACTCATGCCGTAAACCGTACCTTCATGCCCCAGTCGTTGATTGATCTGAGGTTTCGACAAATCCCAAATCCGAACTGTATTTTCCCTTCCTGCCGTAGCTAGTTTCCGCCCATCTGGGCTAAAACATACATTCGTGATTCCCGATTGGTGAGCTATCAACCGATTGTGTTCATGTATATTGTCGAGAATTGTTTGTAATGTAAACAGGGGAGTAACTGTGGGATAATCTTGCAGCCGACGACCTTCCCCAACTAAAGCTTTTAATGCTTGCCCTGCTTGCATGGCTGAGATTAAAGCTTCGATTTCTTGAGATTCAAATTGTTGCAAGGCATCATTAGCCGTTTGTTCTACAGCCTGAATTTCTGCCTCTGAGTGTGTTGGTTTTGCTACTTTTGGTAATAAGCCTGCTTCTACTAACGCATTGTCAACCCAACTTTGATTAAAAACAGAGGCATAGATGCGGTTATAAACCCTTAACTTGCCCTGCTGCTTAACGACTAACCCTGTAAGTCGCAATTCGAGGTGTTCGGGGTTGTTAGTGGCTGTAATTTCTCCGGTTTGCAAAATCTGCCGATATAACTGGAGTAATTGACCTTTGCGCTGACTGCTGTAAAGAATGCGATCGCGTATCGTCCTCAAATGCTCTGGCTCATCTTGGGTTTCCCAGTTATCGATAATTTGCGATTCCACTAACGTGGATAGCTTTGCTTCACGCACCAACTCCTCAACGTACTCAGCTTCGCTACCCGCTACAATACACGTCTCTGAATTCAGAATCAGTTTACAAAGCTTTTGAGTCAGAAACGGTTGACCACCCGTCCAATCCAACACTTCTGCCAGTACACCCGCAGGTCTACTAACTTTGCTCTCCAAACCTTGAGCCAAAGGTTGGGCTTCGTGCCACTGAAAGCCAGTTAGTTCGATCGCTCTACCAATATTAAAGGGAGTGCTGCGGTTTTTGTTTTGAATTAAATCGGAGGGGGTAGCCACACCAAACAGAGCAAAGGTCAGGCGTCGGTAAGCTGGCTTATCAGCGCGACTATTATAACAGGCTTTGATGGCAGCTAAAAAATCATCAACCTTGAAATTTAAGCTGAGAATGCTATCAATTTCATCGATAAAAATGATAATATTTTGAGAAATTGATGGGAGCAGAATCGTTTCAACAAACCTGCTAAATCGCTGAACGTAGGGGAGTAAACTGTGCTTATACCACCAAGTTTCTAAATCAAAGATTTCATACAGATTTAGGCTGCTGACAATACTATCAATCATGCCTGCATACCATTGCTCTGGGGTGATATCCCAGGTGCCAATAGCGGTAATATCAATGGCAGCACAAGCACAACCTTCCGCCTGCAACCGCTGCATGGTGCGTACCCTTAAGCTGGATTTCCCCATCTGACGAGAGTTGAGGACGTAGCAGAATTCTCCTGCCTTCAATCCTTCGTAAAGGTCCCAGTCAGCTTGGCGCACAACGTAGGTGGGGGCGTCAAGGGGTAGGCTGCCCCCGACTTGATATTCATAGGTTGGGTTGGGTTGTGAGGTCATTAGCCGAATCTCATAGGAGTGCAGCAATACTGCTATGGCAAATCACGGATGTCCACAAAAGTGCGATCAAGCAGACGTTTTTAGTAAATTTTATCCGTAAGAAACCTTGAACGATGCAGGGTACTGCATCTGGGTTAGGGGGATTGCCTCGTACAACCTACAATAGACCTGTTGCTCACATTCCTTTTCAACAAATTATTGGGCAGGCGTCCCGCCTACCCCACAAGAAAGAATGACTCTTGTGGGATGGGCATCTTGCCCGTCCTAAATTATGCAACTTCACAAGGTACAGTCTTTATCCTATTGACTAAAGTGCTTGCCTAGATGTGGAGTAGCTTATCTACAACAGTGTCTTTCAAATAGGATGTGTAGGTAAAAAAGCCCTCCTCCAGTTGAGGGCGAAACTAGGTCATTTTTTTTACTAATTAATTCTCCTCTTGACAGCGGGTCGTCATCTCCTCAACTTGCTCTAATCGCTGACGGTAGTTTTCTACCTCTGCTTCAAGTGCTTTCAGCATCGCGTCGAAGTTCTTGATGAACTGGGCTAATATGTCCAGTTCTTCAGGGTTAGAGAGTTTTAGGTCAATGTCGATGTGGATTTTCATGACTGACTCTTGCTTGTGATAAAGTTGCAACAATTTGATATTAGCATCAATATTTTTTTATTACAATTTAAATAAAAAAATGCAAATTAAAAAAAAATAAACCCAATATCCAACAAATTATCTGTCATTTTATTAAAGAATAACGGTGAAAAATTTAGCTCCGAAAAGCGTTATGAAAACGATAAAATAGTCACACTCTAAGGTCGAAACATCTAAATCAAACAGGAGTATATAGCAATCCTGAATGATTCGTGAACGCCAAGATCCCCGACTTCTTGAAGAAGTCGGGAATCTGAACTAAATCAAACAGGAGTATATGCTATTCCCCAATGAAAGCCTGATTTTGTCGTAGGGGATTGGCATTGCCAAGCCCGTAATAATAGGGATTAGAGATGTGGGTTCTAGGAGGTTTTATGGCAACTCTTACTCGTATGACGCGACAAGATTTGGAGAAACTACAGGCTCAGAATCCTGACTATCGCATGGAGTTGGTTGACGGGAAGATTATCGTTATGAGTCCATCAGGGTATGAATCGGATGAAGTTGCAACAAATATGGTTGTCTGTATACATAATTGGGTGAGGCCTCGCAAGCTAGGTCGCGTCACGGCTTCGAGTGCCGGGTTTGAGCTTCCCAACTCTAATGTTAGAGCGCCTGATGTCTCTTTCGTCCTTGCAGAGCGATTGCGGCGCAGTCCCCGTTCCTA